>JANNCA010000346.1:0-8204 GCA_031386075.1 Oligoflexia bacterium | reverse complement strand
GCCGGAGTTACGTTTATTTTGTTGGACCAAGTAGTCCATCGCTAGGTGAACACCCTTGAGGTCGCGACCAGGAATGATGAGCTCCCTAGGGTTTTCGGCTCCAGTTGTTAGGCAGATCGCATCAAATTCGGATCGAAGCTGATCCATTTCATAGTTTAGGCCGACATGAATATTGGGTCTAAATTCAATACCTTCTTCGATGAGTTGACTCAGGCGGCGATCTAGCGTTTTTTTTTCTAATTTGAAGTCTGGGATACCATAACGTAACAGACCTCCTATTTTATTAGATTTCTCAAAAACTGAAACGCTGTGCCCCTGTCTCGCCAGCTGTTGTGCACAGGCTAGGCCAGCCGGACCCGACCCCACCACAGCAATTTTTTTGCCTGATTTTTCGTGGCATATTTCCGGGTGTATCCAGCCCTCTTTGAATCCACGTTCAACGATTTCATTCTCAATGACACGGATAGAAACTGGGGACTCGTTGATTGCCAAGACGCATGCGGACTCACATGGAGCCGGGCAGAGCCTTCCAGTAAACTCAGGAAAATTATTTGTGGAGTGGAGTCGATCACAGGCTTTCTTCCAATCGCTCTGATAAACAAGATCATTCCAATCGGGAATTTGGTTTTCTACAGGGCAGCCTTGGAAACTCTGACAAAAAGGAACACCACAATCCATGCAACGTCCCGCTTGGATCTTTATATTTTTCTCGATTGTAGGTTTGTAGAACTCTTTCCAGTCCTGAATTCTTTCCTGGGGTGGGCGCCGTTCTGGATCTGTGCGTTGGAATTTCATAAATCCTTGTGGATCAGACATGAATCTCTCGAATTTCGTTAGAGAATTGGTGAAAGAACAATGAAGCTTTATTTTCTGGTTTCATTAAAAGAAATTTAAATGCTTTTGGGATGACCCTTTTGAAGAGAGGTCCATATTTTTGCCAATTTTCTTGAATTTTATTAGCCTTGGCACTCGAAGTGTATTTCGCATGGTTCTTGATCAGCATTTTCAAAAGTGAAACATCGTCTTCATTTTTGACAATTTCAATTTCAACTAGGGCCGTATTGCAGGCTTTTTTAAATTCATCATTTTCGTCTAGTACGTACGCGATTCCGCCGGACATACCTGCCGAAAAATTCATTCCAGTTTTACCTAGCACTACGACTACCCCTCCGGTCATATATTCACACGTGTGGTCCCCTGTGCCCTCGACAACGGCGAGTGCACCACTGTTTCGAACTGCAAACCGTTCTCCAGCCAAACCACTTAAATAAACTTGCCCTTGGGTTGCGCCATAGAGGCAGGTATTTCCAACAAGCACAGTGTCTTCAGATTTAAATTGAGATTTTTTAGGATGAGAAATAATAATTTTACCACCCGAAAGTCCCTTTCCTACGTAATCGTTAGATTCACCTTCTAAAATGAAAGTGATCCCTGAAGCTAAAAATGCCCCAAATGACTGGCCTGAGGATCCAGTAAATCTTGCCGTAATAGTATCTTTCCCAAGACTGCTGGTTGACGCGAGGGATCTATACCTTCTCACCCATTCTCCTGATAGCATAGCTCCAGTCGCACGATCGGTATTTTGAATGGGTAGTCGGATGCTCACCCTTTCACCCCGTTCCAGTGCTGGCTTCGATAGGGTGATCAGTTTTCGATCAAGGACATTTTGGATCTCTTGATTTCTTATAGGCGTTTTTTCGTATGATCGGTCTGGTTTGCGAGCTGGTTTGAAGAGTAATTTGGACAATTTCAATTGACTGGCCTTATTCTCGTCACGGGGGCTCTTTTGTTTTAATTTTTCGACAGAGCCAATCATCTCAGAAAATTTACGGAAACCCAGTTTAGCCATCCACTCCCGGACTTCTTCAGCTACAAAAAATAAGTAGTTAATGACATGCTCAGGTGCGCCAGTGAATTTTTTTCTTAACAACGGGTCTTGAGTTGCAATTCCCACTGGGCAGGTATTCAAATGACATTTTCGCATCATAATGCATCCGAGTGTGACAAGTGGCGCAGTTGAGAAGCCAAACTCATCAGCACCTAGAAGCGCTGCGATAACAACATCGCGCCCTGTTTTGAGCTGCCCATCCGTTTCAAGGCGAACCCGGCTCCTGAGGTCATTCATCACGAGAGTTTGATGGGCTTCCGCTAGTCCAAGCTCCCACGGTATTCCCGCATTTTTAATAGATGAAAGCGAAGATGCTCCTGTTCCACCGCAGTCACCGCTGATTAGGATTTTGTGGGCATGGGCTTTGGCAACCCCAACAGCGATGGTTCCAACGCCTGCCTCAGCGACGAGTTTCACGGATATGTCTGCCGTGGGATTGACATTCTTTAGGTCGAATATGAGTTGAGCTAGGTCTTCGATCGAGTAGATATCGTGATGAGGAGGTGGGGAAATCAGGTCAATTCCAGGAGTCGAGAATCGAAGGTTGGCAATTGCTTCATCGACTTTGTGTCCAGGTAATTGGCCTCCTTCTCCTGGTTTTGCGCCTTGAGCCATTTTTATCTGAAGCTCGAGTGCATTGACCAGATATTGAGTTGTTACGCCAAATCGAGCTGATGCTATTTGCTTGATATAAGAATTTTTCCAGTCCCCGTTCTCTAGTCTTTGGAAGCGTTGAGGATCCTCGCCGCCTTCGCCTGAGTTGCTTTTTGCACCGATTCGATTCATAGCAATGGCAATAGTTTCATGAGACTCTTTTCCAAGTGCTCCAAAAGACATCGCTCCCGTAGTAAAACGTTTCACAATGGACCCGGCTCCCTCGATTTCTTCCAGCGGCAATGGGTTGGGGCAGAAGTTAAATTCTAGAAGGTTTTTCAATGCTGAAGGTGGGGCGTCTTCATGGTTAGCCCAGGCTGAAAACTCTTTGTAGGTTTTTGGGTCATTGTTTCTCGAGGCCATTTGAAGTTTTACAATAGCTTCCGGGTTCCAGTTGTGACGTTCTCCGTCGACTCGATAGTGAATGTCGCCGCCATACCTCAGGTCACTGTTTGTATTTTTTTGAAATGCAATAGAATGAGTTTGTAAAATATCTTCGGCTATTTCTTGTAGCCCTATTCCTTCAATTCTGGAAATAGTACCAGGAAAATAAGAGTTTATTACTTCACTTTGGATTCCAATAGCTTCGAAGAGTTGGGATCCGCAATAAGACTGAAGTGTTGAAATACCCATTTTTGATAGAATTTTCAAGAGCCCCTTATTCGCAGCCGATATATACTTTGAACAGGCTTCGTGAGTATTTGGACTGCTCGCTTGAATTGTTTGGAAGGCTAAGTAAGGACAAATTAAATTTGCCCCATAGCCGAATAAGCAGGCAAAATGATGAATCTCTCTAGGTTCCCCGCTTTCTAGAATGATGCTTGTTTGATTTCTGAGAGATCTTCGAATGAGTTCATGATGGACGGTCGATACCCCGAGGAGGGTGGGGATAGCTGCGAGATCCGGGTCAAGGCCGCGGTCGCTTAGGATCAGTAGGGTGTTGCCTTCCTGTGTTGCTGCAATGGCTTCTTCGCATAGGTGACCGAGTCTAAGTTTTAATTCGTTTGGTCCCAGTCCTGCCTTGAAAAGGAGAGATAGAGTTTTGCTTTTGAGTGAAGGGTGAGTTGTTTCCCTGATTTGACTCAACTCTGAGTTAGATAGAATTGGATTTTCAATCCGGAGTTGGATAGAGGTCAGGGGTCCTTCCGTGATAAAATTGGGTTTAGCGCCCAAATGGGTGATGAGCGACATAACATGAAGCTCGCGAATGGGATCTATCGGAGGGTTAGTGACCTGGGCGAACATCTGCTTAAAATATTTGAAAAGTAGCTGCGGTTTTTCGGAAAGAATGGCTAATGGGGTATCGTTGCCCATAGAGGAAGTAGGTTCTTCTCCGTGGATGCTCATGGGTCGAATGATTGAGTTGATTTCTTCGCGGGTGTATTTAAAAAAGCTTTGAATCCTCGATAGTGAGTCGGATCGTAGCAACTCGGGTTCAAGTGACGAGGTTAAATTTGAATTTGGGTTCAAAAGTGAAATACATCCTTGAGATACCCACCTTTTGTATGGACGTTGAATGGATAGATTTTTCTTGATTTCGCCATCCAATAAGATTTTTCCTTCAAGAGTATCGATTAGAATCATTTGCCCGGATTTTAGTCGACCTTTTTCCCTGATTTTTTCGTCTGCACATGGTAGAACACCGGCTTCCGAAGCTAAGACGAAAAGATTATCTTGAGTCAATTGGTAACGGCAAGGCCTAAGTCCATTTCTATCGAGGTGAGCTCCAACATATCTTCCGTCAGTAAAACCAAGCAAGGCAGGGCCATCCCAAGGCTCCATGTGAATCGATTGATATTCGTAAAAGCTTTTGAGATCATCGGTCATTTCAGTGTCATGTGCCCAAGGTTCGGGAATGAGGCGCAATAATGCATGGGGTAGCGAATAGCCATTCATAATCAGAAACTCTACTGCATTATCCAAACTAGCTGAATCACTCTGAGTCGGGTTGAGTATGACTGGAATTTTCTCATTCAAGTGCATTTGTCTTGCCCTCATCCAGTTTAAATTTCCACGGATTGTGTTGATTTCTCCATTATGGCAGGTGTAGCGGAATGGATGAGCGAGGGCCCATGCTGGAAAAGTGTTGGTACAAAAGCGAGCGTGAACCATTGCAATCGCGCTCGTGAAATCAGGGTCTTGTAAGTCTAAATAGAACCTTGAAAGCTGGGTTCCCTGCAGTTGTCCTTTATAAACTAGGGTTTGACTGGATAGGCTCGAGATATAAAATTCCCTGCTCAGAATGTTGTGAGATTGGGCTTCATTAGAGATGCACGAAACCTCTAATTTCTTGCGAAGAAGGTAGAGATCTCTTTCAAGGCGATCTGTCTTTGCTTTTGGTGTGACAAAAAATTGTTCAATTCTTGGACAGGCTTTTAGGTTCTTCGGGCTCAGTATTTCGTTTCTGATTGGAACGAGCCGCCAACCGATTACTTCAAAGCCTTCAGCGTGGGCTACCTGCATAATTTTTAATTTAATCTCCTGGATCTGGAGAGGGTGGGAGGGAAGAAAGGTCATTCCGATTCCATAGGAGTCAGGGCTAGGTAGTGCTATTTGCAGCAGCGCGGTAGCTTTTTTGAAAAATAAATGGGGAATCTGTGTAACAATCCCAGCCCCATCTCCTGACTCAGTGTCAATTCCTTGGGCTCCTCGGTGGTTAAGTCTTTCGAGTACCGCTAGCGCATTGACGACGAGATCGTGAGATTTTACGCCGTGAATCTGAGCGACCAGTCCTACGCCGCAGCTGTCTTTCTCAAAACTTGAGTCGTATAGCCCACTGCCTCTTCTATTGTGGTCCTTAGTTTTGCCGTCTCGATTGGGTGGAAGTGAGTTCATGCGCTTATAGTACCCCATTTTTTCAGTAGGACTTTGTCATTATTACCTTTTTTCAGTCAACGAGTTTGTTTGGAATGATTGTATTTTCTGTTTTTTAAAGTCGGGTCAATTGTGGCTCTTTTGAAAGCTTCGAAGAGGTTTAATCTTGATCTCTATGGTGTGGTATTAATAATTTTATTGAATTATTGTTTAATGTTACACTGAATATATGGACGACCTTGCATCTATTTTAGTTATTAATGAGAGTAATGGTGCTGGTTGCATGGATGTTTGGGGTCTCGATTCTTCAGAAGTTCAGTCAATTGAAGGATTTTCTGTTTTTTTAGTGGATTCTGGCGAACAAGCAGTTGAGGTAGTGAAATCTAAAATAAATGGAAAAGGTAGATTTTACATTGTATTTTTGGAAGTAACTCAGGAGAGTCTGGATCACAGTTTTTCGATAATTCTGGCAATTCAGGCGGCTGATCCTACAGTCTATTTTGTAATCGTGTCAGATTCTCCCCACAAGTTGGGATCATCTATAAATCCTTGGATAAAGGATGAATTCAAAGATCAATGGGACTATCTCATTAGGCCTTTTACTAAGGTAGAGTTACTTCAAAAATCGATCCAAATGGCCGGAGCCTGCCTTCAAAAAAGACGCTTAGAACAGTTAAATCGACAGATATTGTTAGTTGATCGATATGCGTGCATCGGCCGTCTTGCTAAAAGTGTCGGGCATGAATTTAGTAATATATTACAAAGAATTATTGGTAAAGTGGACATTTCTTTGATGGAAACTGAGTTGGAAACTATTTTCAACCACTTAAAAATAGTTTTGAGTGCAACGGAGAGGGCTAGCATTATTGTTAGAAATCTTCAGTCATTTTATAGTTCAGAAACTGACTTTAAGATCGAGTCAGTTGGGGTTCCTTTGGAAGTTGCTATTTCCTTGATGGGTCACGAGTTAGTAAGAAATTCAATAGATTTTGAGAGGAGTTTTAGTAACATTCCTTCTATTAGACTAAATGTAGGCAGTCTATCTCAAGTTTTTTTGAATATAATGATTCATTCAGTTCGAATTATGCACAAAAGTGGAAAGATTCTGGCTGCAACTGAGCTTGCGACGAGATTTAATGATAAATATGGAGTAAATATAAAATTTTATGTGTCTTCTCCTGGTGGGCTATTGAACGTTTCTTCTGATGAGTTTGACTTGAAGTGCTTTTTAGGAGGTGGTTCAAGTCAATCCAATCTCTATGAGTTAGGGTTGGCAGCATCTAGGCAAATTGCTCTTTCACATGGAGGTGATTTGTTTGTGGAGCAGTTCGATAATAATGCAGCAACATTTTGTGTTTGGCTGCCATTACTTTCTGAAAGGTGAAATTTTCCAGTTATGCATTTTTTAGTTGTCGACGACGATGACGACTGTCGGTCTACCGTGGTAGAATACCTTAGTGCAATGGGATTTAATTATGTCAGTATTGCTCGTAATGGAGTTGATGCATTTAGAATTGTAAGCCATAACCCAACTATAAATTTCATTATATCCGATTGGGAAATGCCAAAAGTGTCTGGGATTGATTTGTTGCGATCTTGTAAGCTCAGCAATAATCTAAAAAAAATTCCATTTCTAATGATTACTAGTCAAACTTCATTTGAAAGAATGAAAATTATTCAGGCTGGCAAAGCCAATGTAGATCAGTATCTTTTGAAGCCTTTTAATCTCTCTGTTTTTCAAGAGAGAGTTTTAAGTATAATAGAGAATTCAAAATGCTTTTTGGATCATCAGGAGGCAAAGCTAGTGTCAAAAATGCGGCAAATGCAAAAAAAGAGGGGGGTCAAGTGAGGCGAATACTGATCATAGATGATGTTCGTGAGAATATTGAGGTTCTTTCGAACTTTATGATTCAAATTGGGCATACCGTGCAGATTGCTGCGGATACTGAGGCAGCGCTTCATCGAATGAGGGCTTGGAAACCTCACTTGGTTTTGTTTGACGTAGATTTTGAGAAATCGAGGAACCTCGAATTCGTGTCAAAAATGCGGTCTTTGGTACAAGACGAGTATATGGCGATTATCCTTGTTTCTTCGAGCCTGACGATGGAAGAGGTTTCCACGGGGTTGGGGGCAGGGGCAGACGATTATTTGATTCGCCCCTATCGCCTGCAAGAGGTTCTCTCGCGGATTCGATCCATGCTAAAGCTGAAAGAGATTCAAGATTCCCTTAAGCGGGCAAACCATCGAATTGAAGAGTTAAATTCTGCTGATGATTTGACAGGGTTAATGAATATGAGGGCTTTTTATCGTAGAGGTGAGGAGGAAATTGTTCGTTCTAAAAGATTTAGAAAGCCAGTCTCTGCACTTTTGTTGAATTTAGACAATTTTTCAAGTGTGAATCAGACGATTGGGTTTATGGCAGGAAGCAATGTGCTTCAAGAAGTGGCCTCAAGAGTTAAGCAGTGTTTGCGATCGATTGACCTTATAGCGAGGGTGGGTGCAGATGAATTTTTTGTACTTCTCAGTGAAACAGATTTAGCTAGCGCCGAATTTATAGCCGAGCGGGTGAGGGATTCAATTGAATCTAGCCCATTCAAAGCAGATAAACACCTGATTAATATTACGGCTACCCTAGGTGTGGCTGGGTTTACTTGTGATCAAAACAATCAAGCAATGAATGATCTTTTACATTTTTCGGCAGAGGCTCTTCGGTCTGCCAAGGCTAATGGTAATAATCGGATTGAAGTGTACTCGTTTACGTGAATAGTATATAAAGTTACTCTTTTTGTGACGAGTGCTCCGGAAAATGTTTTGGGGTGCTAAAGATTTGGATCCCGCACCCCAAAAC
>JANNCA010000309.1:0-5116 GCA_031386075.1 Oligoflexia bacterium | reverse complement strand
GTGCAACCATTTTAACGAGCTCTTCCAGAATCTGGCCAGTCACCTGGCAGGCTTTTCTCATCTGGTCTAGTTCGCGTTCAGACTTGAGGGAAATCATCGTATTCTATCCATCTCCCTATTCGAGAACTTTAGCTAAAGCATCTGAAACATCAGAGGCAGCCTGTTTCGCATCCAAGCGAAGTAATTTATTCTGTTTGCGATAAAAGTCAACTAATGGTTCAGTTTGCTGGTGATAAACGACAAGTCGTTTCTTAACGACTTCGGGGCGATCATCATCTCTTTGCACCAAGCTCAACCCACATTGATCACAGACCCCGTCCTGAGCTGGAAGGGCATGGTCCAGGTGATACATGGCACCGCAACTCAAACAGGTTCTACGGCCTGTGAGGCGACGAATCAGGTCTTTTTCTGGAATATCGAATAAGACCACTTGGTTGACCTGTCGTCCTTGCACATAAAGCATCTCATCGAGCGCTTGTGCCTGAGCAATATTTCTTGGAAATCCATCCAGAATGAACCCACCCAGACAATCACTCATTCCACTTCGCTCAGCAATCAGGCCAATCACGACTGAATCAGGCACTAACATCCCTTGACTCATATAGGAAGTCGCCTCCCTGCCTAACTGAGTACCCTGGCCAATAGCGCCTCTGAGCATGTCCCCAGTAGAAAGCTGAGGCCAAGCTCGATCAGCATGAAGTCTCTTAGCCTGAGTTCCTTTTCCTGAGCCCGGCGGGCCTAACAATACAACAATCATGTGTAAGCCGCTCGCCCTTTAAGTCGGGTATGCTTCATGAAACCTTCGTAATTCCTCGTCAACAAGAAGGTTTCAATCTGCGCAACAGTATCTAGAGCAACACCCACCAAAATAAGGACGCTAGTACCCCCAAAATAAAAGGGAACCTTAAGCGTCTGGGTAAAAAAAGTCGGCAAAACGCAGATCGCAGAAATATAGACTGCGCCTCCAAGGGTCACACGGGATAGAACGAAATCAATATACTGAGCTGTCGGCAGCCCTGGCCGAATACCAGGAATAAATCCACCATACTTTTTTAAATTCTCCGCCACATCGTCGGTCTTGAACGTAACGGCAGTATAGAAATAACAGAAGAAAATGATCAATCCGATAAAAAGAACATTGTAAAGTAGAGTTCCAGGCTGCAAAAGCGAGGTGATTCTCTGCACTTTTTCAGATGGAAAGAACGTTGCGACCGTCGTGGGAAACATAATCAATGAAGAAGCAAATATCGGTGGAATGACACCTGAGGTATTAATCTTCAGAGGCAGGTTCGTATTCTGACCTCCGTAAACCTTACGCCCAACGATTCGCTTCGCATACTGAATCGGAATGCGGCGGGCACCCCTTTCCACAAAAATAATGCAATAGAACGTGCCAATGATAACAGCTAAAACTAGAAGAATTTTAAAGAAACTCAGCTCCCCCGAGCGATAAAGACTGAGGGTACTTCCCATACCTTGTGGAATTCGAGCTGCAATGCCGGCGTAAATGAGAAGAGAAATTCCGTTTCCAATGCCTCGTTCAGACATTTGTTCGCCTACCCACATCAGAAAAACGGTGCCAGCCGTCAAGGTGCATGTAGTTAAGAGTCGAAATGCAAGCCCAGGATGAAGAACGACTGACGGCGTATTGTAATGCTCGAGTCCTGAGGCGATACCATAGCCTTGAATGAGACACAGCAAGACTGTTCCGTACCGAGTATACTGGGTAATTCGTTTGCGGCCCTGTTCACCCTCTTTTTGTAAGTCATGAAGATAAGGCCAAACGACTGTCAACAAGGAAAAAATAATCGAACTGCTAATATAGGGCATGACGCCGAGAGCGAAAATACTAAATCGTTCGAGAGCACCCCCGCTAAACAGATTGAACCAGCCGAAGATGGTCCCTTTCATATTAGCAAAGACCTGTTGCAAGGCAGCGCTATCTACGCCGGGGGTCGGAATATGGACCCCAATTCGGTAAACGGCAAGCATAATCAAGGTGAAAATAATTCGCTTTCGCAATTCCGGTATCTTTACCAGCCCATCAGCACCTGACATCTGCTCCCTCGATTCATTTTCATCTTGGTTTATCCTAGGTTATCCTAGGCTACCCGTCAGTTAAGAACGCCCAACGTCCACTCACAGCCTATAACGATGCCGCTGCCACAGTCCTAATTTTTTTCGTTCTCTTTGCTTTTCCTGGAATAGGAAGTAATTCGATCTTGCCCCCTGCCTTGAGAATTTTCTCTTGAGCAGATGGAGTGATTTTATGGGCTTTGACATGAAAAGCCTTCGTCAAATCTCCGGTACCCAAAACGGCCAAGCGATCATGACGACCCTTCAAAACTCGCACCGCAGAAAGAGATTCCAAGGTAATTTCCTGAAACACACTCGGATCGAGCTTCTCAAGATCGGCAACGTTCATGATGGCTATTGCCCGTCGCGAAAAGTTAGTAAAACCACGTTTTGGAATCCGACGGTAGAGAGGCATCTGCCCCCCTTCAAATCCGGGACGAACGCTTCCACCCGAGCGGGCAAGCTGACCTTTGTCACCCTTACCAGCCGTAGGTCCATGTCCAGATCCAGAACCACGCCCTAGACGCTTTCTCTTATGAGTCGCTCCAATTTGAGCTTTAATAGTATTTAATTTCAACATAATCAGTCTCTCTTTGTCTAATACTGGCGATTCTTTATCTGCACGATCGACTTATTTCCTGACACTCGGTGACCTTCAGGCATCTGCCAGCCAATTCCCACTATCGAGTTTCTGCCACCACTTCCACCAGGTGAAGAACCTTCTTAATCATCCCACGTACTGAAGGAGTGTTTTCAAGGGTCCGAACCTGTTCTCTCCGCTTCAAACCTAGTCCCACTACTGTGGCTCTCTGTTTAGGAGGGCAAGCAATAGTTCCTTTTTTTAATCGGATTGTAATGGTTTTCTTCATAGAATTTCTCCCACTGTCTTACCGCGAGCTTTAGCAATGTCAGCAAAATTACGCAAACTCCGCAAACCCTCGAGAGTCGCGCGAACCACATTATGTGGGTTATCGCGACGAATCGACTTGGTCAAAATATTTTGAATACCAGCTACTTCGAGAATAGCTCTCACGGAGGAACTTGCAATGATTCCTGTTCCTTCAGGAGCCGGCTTCATCAAGACCTGGCTGGCCCCGAAATGTCCGATCACCTGATGAGGGATTGTATTTCCTTCAAGAGGGATCCGCATCATGTTCTTTTTAGCCTGTTTGCCAGCTTTTTTAATCGCCTCTGGAACTTCGCCAGCCTTGCCAAGTCCAACTCCAACTTGGCCCTTCTTATCGCCGACTACGACGATGGCTGCAAAACTAAAGCGACGACCGCCTTTAACGACTTTTGCGCAGCGATTGATATGAATCACTTTATCTTCAAACTCAGATTCTTCTTGCTGACGCCCACCATGTTGACCGACTGCCATAAATATCTCCTCTTGCTTCGCTTCCTCTAACCCAAAGTTAAGCTTTAGGTTAGAACTTCAACCCGCCTTCGCGAGCCGCATCCGCCAGAGACTTGATCTGGCCATGATAAAGATATCCGCTTCGGTCAAAAACAACCTCAGAGATATTCTTTGCGAGTGCACGCTTAGCAACCAAATTACCTAGAGTCTTCGCACCTTCCATTGTGCCACCCTCTTTATCCTTGAGTTCCTCCTCAAGGGTAGAAGCCGCAACGAGAGTGTGCCCCTTCACGTCATCGACCAATTGCACATAAAGGTGCATATTGGACCGAAAAACTGAAAGACGGGGTCTTTCCATTGTTCCTTCAACTCGAGCTCGGATTCTTAGCTTGCGCTTAAACCGAACTACCTGCTTGTGACTCGTCGTTCGACGTATCTTAGTAGCCATAAAATCCTCGTTTATTTCGCTCCGGCAGCCTTACCCTGTTTACGGATAATCACTTCGTCCGAATACTTAACACCTTTGCCTTGGTAAGGCTCGGGTTCTTTAAATGCCCGCACTTTAGCTGCGACCATACCCACTAACATTTTATCTGCACCACTCAGTGTAATATGAGTGTTATTATCCACTTTTGCAGCCACACCTACAGGAAGCTGATAGTCAATGGGATGTGAATAGCCCAAAGTCATACTCAGAGTTGTGCCCTTGACTGAAGCACGGTAACCCACGCCTACAATATCTAGCTCACGAGTAAATCCTGTGTGGACTCCGTGGACCATATTATGAAGAAGTGTCCGGGTTAAACCATGAAGTGCAGAAGCATTTTTGGCCAATGCCTCATCACAGGTCAAAACGATAGCGCCACCTTCGACTTTAGCGATGACTCCATGAGGAATCTCATGTGAGAGTTTCCCCTTGGGACCTTCGACCTTAATGAAGCTATCTTTCAAATCAACTTTTACACCCTGCAGAACTTTGATCGGTGTCTTTCCTACTCGCGACATAAATCACCAAACCTCACAAAGCACTTCGCCGCCGACCTTCTGCGTACGAGCCTTATGCCCAGTAGTCACGCCTCTTGAAGTGGAAACAATAGCAATTCCAGCTCCATTCAGTGGACGGGGCATTTCCTCATATCCAGAGTACCGACGCAAACCTGGGCGACTAATTCTCTTAATTCCTTGAATCACACTGTCACCATGGTCTGTGTACTTTAAATAAACTTTAATTACAGGGCGACCCTCTTCACGCATCAAGCGGAAGTTTTTGATATAGCCCTCTTCCTTCAAAACGCGAACTACGTTGGCTTTAAGACGGGATGCTGGAACTTCCAACTTCTCGTGCTTTTCCTTCGTCGCGTTTCGAATTCTCGTCAATAAATCTGCTACCGGATCAGTCATGCTCATAATCTAGTATCCTCTCGCCGCCTACCAGCTGGATTTGGTCACGCCCGGAAGCTGACCCTTTAATGCCAAGCCCCTAAAACAAAGGCGGCACATATTAAACTTCCTCATATAAGCCCGGGGGCGGCCACAAAGCGGGCACCGATTCTTCGCTCGGGACTTAAATTTCGGCTTTTTTCCAATTTCTACCAGTTTACATTTCTTAGACAAGATGGCTCTCCTTTTTACTTACGAAATGGCATACCGAGCTCAGCCAATAAAGCGCGAGCATGCTCATTC
>JANNCA010000267.1:0-5279 GCA_031386075.1 Oligoflexia bacterium | reverse complement strand
GCTGAGTCCCACGCAAAAAAAATAAAGATCATCGAACACAAGGCGGACGAAGTCACCCATCGCACCGTTGAACTGCTCCATAAAACATTTATCACTCCCCTCGATCGTGAAGACATCCACCAACTGATCAGTCGCATGGATGATATCCTCGACCAAATTGAAGCTGCATCGGAACGCGTCTTCCTCTACGACATTCGAAAAGCTCCACCTGAAGCGATTGCCTTAGCCGACATTTGCATTCGATCTGTAGAGGCCGTTCGACATACAGTCCAACACCTCGAAGACCTCAAAGACTCTTCAGATATTATTCGACACTGCGTAGAAGTGAACCGACTTGAAAATGAAGCTGACGAAATTCTTCGCGCTGCCATGGCAAAGTTATTTCGAGAAGAACCGGACACCCGACAACTCATTAAACTAAAAGAAATTTTTGAACTCCTTGAGACCGTAACGGACCGATGCGAAGATGTAGCCAATATCGTCGAAGGTATTGTCCTCGAGTACGCTTAAGTCATTCAGAGGAATATGCAATGGAACAGGGTGTCTGGTTAATCTTTTCTATCGTTGGCGTCGCTTTACTCTTTGACTTCATGAACGGATTTCATGATGCTGCAAACTCCATTGCCACTGTAGTTTCCACCCGAGTATTACGCCCCCATTGGGCTGTCATGTGGGCCGCATTTTTCAACTTCATTGCGTTCATATTTTTTGGATCCCATGTAGCAGACACCATCGGCAGGGAAATTATTAATCCATCCATCATTGATCCAATTCTAGTCCTTTCAGCTTTGATTGGTGCGATCTTTTGGAATGTGTTTACCTGGTACTTTGGAATACCTGCCAGCTCCTCCCACGCTCTGATTGGAGGCCTCGGTGGAGCCGCTACAGCTAAGATCGGAATTCATGCCCTCAAGGCGACCGGATTTTTGAAGGTTGGACTCTCTATTTTCCTCTCACCCCTTTTGGGCTTTGTCCTCTCCATGACACTCATGTGGATCGTCTCGCTTCTCCTCTTTAAGTCAACCCCCCGAAAAGTCGACCGTCTTGGAAGACGACTTCAACTCATCTCTGCTTCACTCTACTGCTTAGGCCATGGGGGTAATGATGCTCAAAAAACGATGGGCATTATCACGATGCTTCTTTTTTCTGCAGGTCTTATTGGACCCACGTTTGCTGTTCCCTTTTGGGTTGTCATTGCCTGTCAGTTGGCGATGGGACTCGGCACCCTCTTTGGAGGATGGCGAATCGTCCGTACGATGGGGATGAAAATTACAAAACTCAAACCCATTGGTGGATTTTGTGCTGAGACAGGCGGGTCGCTCACCCTATTTTTAGCCACTGGACTCGGCATCCCCATATCGACTACTCATACGATTACTGGGGCGATCATGGGAGTTGGGTCAGTCACTAAATTTTCAGCCGTCCGGTGGGGTGTAGCAAAACAAATTGTTTTGGCATGGATCATTACTATTCCTGCCTCAGCGACTGTGTCAGCTATGGCCTGGTGGATTTTACAATATTTTCATTTTTAGCTCATGTTGGACCTTTTTCTGGAGCTCTCTTAGGATGCAAAAACTATTTCACAATCACTGGCCTCGAACCTCTCGAATAGGCGAAGTCACCTTGTGCTTTCTCTTGGGAGTCATCGCATGGGGAGGGTATGTTCGCGCGTCAGGGAGTGGGGCAGGGTGCGGAAGTCACTGGCCACTCTGCAATGGACACTACATTCCCGTTTCGGCAAGTTCAAAAACTCTCATTGAATTCACCCATCGAATCACTTCTGGGATCAGCCTCATTCTATGTTTAATCTTAACAGTGAGCTCATTTCGTCAGTTTCCCAAAGGGAGCTTTTCCAGAAGAGCTGGGGCTGCGTCTTTGTTTTTCATCCTCACCGAAGCACTCCTCGGAGCAGCCTTAGTCCTCCTCTCACTCGTAGAAAAAGATCAGTCTTTACTCAGAGCCCTTTCTCTAGGGGTTCATCTTTTGAATACTTTCATCCTCCTTGCATCCGTCGCCCTCACTGTTCGGTGGTCCAAGCAAGAAAGTCTAGGCAAACTGCACCTCCGCCCCGTCCAATCTCATCCGGCACTTTTTACTTTTTCTATTTTGGGTATTTTAGGACTTCTCGTTTTAGGGTCCAGTGGAGCCATGACTGCCCTGGGAGATACTTTGTTTCCAGCCGTTTCTATCGTGGATGGACTCAAACAAGACCTGTCTCCAACCAGTCACTTCCTCATTCAACTCCGTGTTCTGCACCCCCTACTCGCTATTCTAGTCACGACCTATCTTTTGGGTTTTGCATTCATTTTAAAGAAACGATTTGAAACCCAACATTCAGAAGTCTCTTATTTTTCAACCCTATTGGCAAGATCTCTGCTTTCTCAAGTGACTCTGGGTGTGATGAACATTCTTCTTTTGGCCCCCATAGGAATGCAGCTCGGTCACCTTTTTTTGGCGGACATCGTCTGGCTTTGCCTGATTCAGACCCTTGCTGCAGTATGGGTTTTACCCAAGTCCTCATTGATGTACTATGGTTCCTGAAAATTAGACTCGACTCGAAAGGAGTGCCCTTGATGAATTCCAGCCTCAAGCTTGAACCCACTTCAACTCAACAAAAAACCTACTTAGTTACAGGTGCTGCCGGATTTATTGGAGCCCGATTTGTAGAGTCTTGTCATCATCGAGGAATCCAACTCATCTCTGTAGACGAGGAATCCCTCTTCCTATCTAGACCCGAGCATCGTGGACTGGTTTTCAACCCGATCATTGACCGAGATCGTTTGATCGAATGGCTTCGCAAGGACTCTTCAGCGGATCGAGTCACTCAGGTGACTCCAGTCATTCACGCCATCATTCACCTTGGAGCCATCACTGACACTCGAGAAACCCGAGTGGACCTTTTGAATCAGCTCAATTTCGGCTACTCTCAATCGCTTTGGAATTATGCCTCTGAAAGAAAAATTCCGTTCATCTATGCCAGTAGCGCAGCCACCTATGGTGATGGCACGCTTGGATTCAAAGATGACGAGAGTCTCACTTCAAAGCTAAGGCCCCTCAACCTTTATGGTGACTCAAAGCTTCGGTTCGATCTATGGGCACTGGAACAGGAACGTAATCACAATCACCCCCCCCATTGGGCAGGATTTAAATTCTTTAACGTGTATGGATATGGAGAACTCCACAAAGGATTCATGGCGAGCGTTGTGCAGCACGCCTTTCAGGAGATTAAAAGTACAGGTAAAGTCACCCTATTTAAAAGCCATAAAACTGGAATCGCGGATGGCTTCCAAAAGAGGGATTTTATTTACGTCCAAGATGTCATTGATGTCCTCCATTTCGCCCTAGAGCGGCCCGTACCCCGTGGGATTTACAACCTAGGTACGGGCCAAGCCAGAACGTTCATTGACCTAGCCCGAGCGGTCTTTTCTGCTCTTCAAGTTTCTGAGAAGTTCGAATTCGTCGATACTCCCCTGAATCTTCGAGAAAAATACCAATACTTCACCGAAGCCGAAATGAACCGACTCAGAAATGAAGGTTACACCCAGCCCTTCACGACCCTTGAACACGGAGTCAATGAAACCATCAGGCTGCTCAAGAGGTAAAAAGACACTTTTTAGGCGATCGACTCCAAAACCTCTCGAGAAAACTCGGTAGAACCGAGAAGAAGAAACTGCCCTAGAGCGTAACTATTGGAGAAAATTGTAGTTTTTTCTTTAGCTAGGCCGACAAGTTGTCGCTTTCGAAGAGGGGGCATAAACTCATTCTAACGCAAAAGCAGCTCTAAAAGCACCCCTACCACGTCTAAAAAAAATTCTTAAGTCCGAACAACTTGATTTATTTTTTAAATTTAATTTAAAATTTTAATCCTACTACTCGAATCAGGTGATTTTTCTAGTGTTTTTAAAAAATTAAAATCAGAGACTTATTCTTTACTCTAAATAAACTCAACCTTGTATTTTTATCTGTATTTTTAAAAATAACGTGATAGAAGATAGGTACATTAAATATGTTTTGCATTTTGCAATAATTAAAAAAAGAGTTCGTTTCTTAAAACAATTCAGCAAGACCAACCCATTTATTCAGCACCCTGATGTGGTCCCTGCAGCTAAAAATTAAAGGGAGTACCTATGATGAATACCCTATTCGTGTTCGCCATGTTCATTTTAAATTCTCAATCTCTATGGGCCGGCGCCTGTAAGCACATCGACTTAAGCAACGAAGAAGAACAACTCTTAGAGGCCTGTCAAATGGGTTACACTGAAGTCGCATTCGACCTCTTAAGTAATGGAATCTACCCCAACATTTGTAACGAAAATCATTACACTTGCCTCCATCTTGCAGCGATGAATGGCCATACTTCTATCATCGAATACCTCCTCCAAAAGGGTGCGCAGCTCAGAACAAGAACTAAAGATCATCTACTTTCCCCCATTCACCTCGCTGCTATCAGCGGTAAAACTCAAATTCATACCCTAGAGACGTGGAACGTGATCGTTTCCTTTTTTAACGACAATTTATCAAGCTACGACGCAATCAACGCTAAAGACTCCCACGGCAATACCCCACTTCATTATGCTTTCTTGAACGGCTATCTAAAAGTAGCTGAATTCCTCCTACTGCTAGGAGCCAACCGAAATGCCATAAATCTTTCAGAAAAAACTCCAAGAGAACTTGTCTCCGGTCAGCAATTTGCACACTTGTGGGAACCCCTAGACTCACTTCTACAGAGAATAGAAGACCCCTATAGTGTCGTTCAAGCAAGTGAAACAACTGGTACAGGTGAATTTCATCTTAATAATACACAGAAAAATATTCCAAGCCCCACTTCCGTCGCCAACCTAGTGGATCATTGGGCACTTAGCCACGAGCCTCGCGTGAGCTTTCTTGATCAGAATTCTTCCGATGAGTTAGATGGCCCACTCTAAGCGTAAGTTCTGGATCGGAAACTGTTGACCCCGAAAACAGGTATCCCGATTGCACTGACCCCAATGGATGAGGCGCCTGCTATCGATTCTTCTCAAACTCTACGTTCTAACTGAATTCACCGTCCTGAATGGGTGTGTTTTTAGCTCGAATGGTGATAGTGGAACGGTCCCTTCTGAACCGATTCGCTCTTACCCGGATAACCCCCGACCCGACGTAGCACCTGTTCCGTTACCCCGCACTTCACCAGTGCCCACAAATAGGTCTGAGCCCAGAGCACCTGTACCCCTAGTTTCAACTTCGCCAGACCCGAGCCCCTCGAGACCCATTTCCCTCGACACCACCCCGCCTACCCC
>JANNCA010000238.1:0-2111 GCA_031386075.1 Oligoflexia bacterium | reverse complement strand
GTTTTGTACCGATAGCCTATGCTGAGCAGGGCTCTAAGCTTTTTGTGGAAATTCGTGGGATAAAAATTCCTGCTGAAGTTGTAGCGACGCCATTTTATAAGCGGCCGTATTAATTTTTAGTTTTAATGATTTATTAAGGAGATTTTTCATGCGTTTTCCAGAAAATTTAAAATATACTCGGGATCATGAATGGGTAAAGGCCGAAGGCAAGACGGCTTGGGTGGGAATAACTGATCACGCACAAAGTGCTTTAGGTGATGTTGTTTATGTTGAGCTTCCCAAGGTAGGTCGTGATTTAAAAATAGGGGAAACATTTGGGGTCGTGGAGAGTATTAAGGCAGTTTCTGATTTGTTTTCCCCGATCGCCGGAAAGGTCATAGAAGTGAACCATACTTTGGTAGACAACCCGGCGCAGGTGAATCAGGACCCACAGGGTAAGGCTTGGATGGTCAAGATAGAGACAAGTGACCTCGCTCCTTCCTTAATGGATGCTGCAGCCTACAGTCAATATGTTGAGACTTTAAAATAAGAGGCTCCGGGAGGGGGGCGCTCCCGGAGCCAAGTTGTCCCGGTCCAGATTTTCTAGAGATCTCGCGTTGAAATCATTAAATTAGCGATTCTTTGAGAATATTTGAGTGGATTTTCTATGGTTGATCCTTCATTGAGTAGTGCCTGCTGGTAGAGGATATCAGTCCATTCTTCTTGTTGGATTTTAGAGATTTTCAGCATCTTCGCATAAAGTGGGTGATTTGCATTAATCTCCATAATTCTCTTATTCTTTGGCATCGCTTGTCCCATCGATTCCATTAAGCGTTCCATATGAGCAGATGTCTCGCTTCCTGAGGATACCAAGCAAACAGGGGACTCAGTCAGCCGATCCGATAATCTCACCTCTTTGACATGTTCTTTTAAAGTTTCTTTCATAGTTTCAATCAGAGGTTTAAGTTTTATTTCAGCTTCTTGGGTCTTTTCCAGCTCTTCTTTCTTTTCTTCATCCGTACTTAAATCAAGGTCTTCTCCCATGATGGATTGAAACGGTTTCTCTTCATATTTTTTCAAACCAGTGGCAACCCATGCGTCCACTTTGTCTGTCATGAGGAGGACTTCAAATCCTTTAGCTTTCAGCTTTTCAAGGTAAGGGCTGTTCTGAATTTGAGTGAGATGGTCCCCAGTAATGTAGTAGATGGCCTTTTGTTGGGGTTTCATACGAGTCACATACTCACGAAGGGAGACTGGTTTTTCAGAGTCTGTAGAATGGAAAAGGATTAGGTCCTGAAGCTTTTCTGCGTGGGTAGGCTCAAATGCGATTCCTTCTTTGAGGGTTGATCCGAATGAGTTCCAGAATTTTTCATAGGAAACTCGATCGCTTTCTAAAAGTTCTTTCAACGAGCTGAGGATTTTTGAGGTGAGGGCTTTTCTGATTTTCACGATTTGGCGGTCCTGCTGAAGAATCTCGCGAGAAACATTGAGGGTCAGATCGTCGCTGTCGACCATTCCGTTAATGAAGCGAAGAAAAGGAGGCAGGAGCTCTTGGCAGTCGCTCTTGATAAAAACTCGTTTGACATAAAGGCTTAGGCCTACTTTCCGGTCACGGTAGTCATAATTGAAGGGCTTGGCGGAGGGGATATAGAGAATTGAGACGAATTCCATCGTTCCCTCAGCCCTATAGTGAATAGTTTTGAGAGGCTCAGTCCAGTCGTGACTGATATGTCGGTAAAATTCATGATAGTCACTTTGTGTAATCTCAGAGGCGGGACGAAGCCAAATTGCTTTTTGGCTATTGAGAGTCTCATCTTCGATGATGGTTTCTGTTTTTCCGTCTTTGGTTTCCTCTCGAGACGTTTTCATTTTGATGGGATAGGTAACGAAGTCTGAATATTTTTTTACAATGTCTTTTAGGGTCCACGAGTCGGTGTAGTCCTGAGCGCTGCTCTCGTCTGTATCTTCACTCTTAAAATCCTTAAGATGAAGAGTAATGGTTGTGCCATGGCCTTGGGTTCGTGGAGCTTCTTCTAGGGTGTAGGTTCCATCTCCATTAGATTCCCAGAGTACCCCATGAGGGGTGCCGGCTTTTTGGGTGTGGAGTGTGACACGATCAGCCACCATAAATG
>JANNCA010000183.1:0-4801 GCA_031386075.1 Oligoflexia bacterium | reverse complement strand
TTTATACTTTTGAGCGATGGGTGCCATTGCAATACTTAAGGTGCTTGCGACTTCACCTAGAATTGCTTGAACTTTCTGATGAGTAATCAACTGAGTTGCCCCGACCACTGCCTCACCTGGCTTTCCCTGGTCATCCAATGTAATCAGTTCTAATTTTCTACCATGAATTCCGCCATGGGCATTGACCTCCTCCACTGCCATCAAGATTCCTCGATGAGTAGACTGCCCAAAGGAAGCATCAGGACCACTCATCGAGCCTATTTCGCCAATCCGGATAGGACTCAACCCCGCCCTGCTTGAATCTTTAGACCCACGCTCAGACTTGACCTGATTGCAGCCCAGAAACCCAAAAACAAATACTAAGGCTGCAGCTAAAAAACAGTACTTTTCCATTCGGCATTCACCTTTAAAAGGGTTCAATATTTCTTTTTTTATAGTCGACACACCCCCGAGTGTACAGGGTAAGTTCTGAATTCGATGCTGCTTCGATCTTATATCTTTACTCCCTGCAGTAAACAGTGCCCGATCCAGGGCTTAAAAATCCGAGCCAGAACGAGCAAAAGCCTCGAACGGAGGGTCTTTACCCACAATCCCCGCTATCCATGGCATAGGGTCAAAATCCGACACTGAATACCCAGTGGCTAGGTAGATCTGAACAAATCCTAGTGCATAAATCTCTTTTGCAACGTCCTGGCCCAAAATTTGGTCACCTAAATTCGAATCAATATAAATAGGGATTGTCTTATCCAAATCTTTAGAAATCAAAAAAAACTCTTCCGGATGAGTCAGGGTTAAAATCTTCTTACCCACTTTTTTAGCTGTAATTTCCCAAGTCAGCTGAACAAGAACGTCATCATCTATAATTATAAAATCTGGTTTCATTTTAACTCAATAACTATCAAAAAATATCTAATTTTTCGATAGTTATTTTGTTCCAACCCAATTTAAAAGGAGTACCTTCCTATGCGGCATCCCGGTGATTAGTATTTCGATCACTATTTCTCTCGATTCGGTCTTCACCCGAAAGGGAGTGACGCCCCCTCCTCGACCTAACAATCATGTGGTAAATCGCGAGTACGATAATTGCGCCAATAGTCGCAGAGATAAACCCAGCCGGCTGGTCTGGAGCATACCACCCAAATGCCTGTCCCATCCATCCCGCAACTAGGGCTCCGAAAATCCCCAAAACAGTCGTCCCGATGTATCCGAGTGGATCCCGTCCCGGCATAATAGCGCGAGCCAAGAGCCCGACAATAAATCCAAAAAAAATCCAGCCTAGAATAACCATAGCACCCTATCCTTTTACTGCTCGATTCAGAGCTAAGACTTGATTTTGAATCCGTGTAAAATTCTGCTTCAGAACAGACTCATGTTCTGCAATGAGTATACCTATAGGTTACTTTTTGCCGAAGCGAGATTGAGTTTGACATCGTAGTTTTATGAAATTTTTGACATCAAACTGTGAGTGATCACCGGACAACACGGCCCTAACACCCCTGAGCAAAGGATATGGAAGACTACTCTGTCGAATTCTTGTATTACTACAGGCGATTTCAGTAATTTCATCAAACTCATTTAAAAGAGCAAAAGGGTAAGGCGAATGCCCAGTGGATGAATAAAGCCGAGGAGCCTCAGCAGAAAGTATCGGAAAAAGCTTAACCTCACCCCCAAGTCTTTGAACGAGTTCTGGTAGCCAATTTCCTACTCGATAGAAATCCAGTCGAATTTGCTCTCGATTGCGGTAGGACTCGCATCTCGAAATAGGAACTCCGAGCCGACCCGAAAGCTGGAGCGCTACCTCACACTCTGCTGTTACTGCATCAACCTCTCCTCCATCACCCTCAATTGCCGTGTATATATATTTTCCGACTGTGAGTCCTGGATCATAAGGATCAAAATTCGGTCTTGCTATTGCGTGAACCATTTCATGAGCCATATCCAAAACAATTTCGACCGACGGCTGATCTTCCTTCAAGAAAATACTCACCTGTCGATCCCGTTCTTCGACTCCTGTCTGAGGATTGAAATGGCGAATTAACACTGTGTCTGTCCTAGAAACTTCACTCCACTGGAAGTGTTCAACTAACCCAGAGGCTCCATCAGATCTCCAAACTTGCATTGCCTTTTGAGCCAAAACCCGGCCCGCTGGCACATCTGTAAGAATCGCCAGTGCTTTTTCTATCCCACGGGCTCCTGCTCCGTCACTCAATCCAACTTCAACTTCTACTAAAAATCCAAAAACAACACCTATCAAGAGGTTGAAAGCAAAGACTTTGGAACCGTGACCCAACATGGCTTTCATACGTAAGTTCTGGGTCGGGTACTGCTGACTCCGGGAACAGGGAACTAAAGTCGCAACCGGTTCCGATCCAGAACTTACAACAGCCCCAAAAGGAGTGCCTTCCGTCATATCCTCATTTATCGGAAAGATCAGGAGGAAAGAGTAGGCAGAAAAATCGTAGCTGAAAATAAACAAAATAAGTGTCAATACTTTGAACATATTAGTTCACATATGAAATCCAGGTTAATTCTAAAACATTCGTTATTAAAAGGGATTTTTAGCTCACTCAAAACCCAAACAAGAGGCACAGACCTTGCTCTAGTGTCCCCGGCTGAGCAGACGTCTCTCCCTGAAACAGATCACTGTGATAGGTGGAATGGGATTGAGCAGACGTAAAAAGGCGTTAGTTGAAGCTATTGCTAAAGTGGAAGGGTATTAATCATATGCATCGCCCAGGATCTAGTTTTTCTGTTCTTTTCGTTGTTCTCATGGGAGGGGTTTCATCATTAGGATTTTCACCCCCTGATGGAGTCGATCACCTCCACTTTACCCAAAACTCATTTTTTTCGAACCTAAAAAACTGGGGACTCATGAATTCAAGAGCTAAATCTCATATACAAGCTCCAGATGCCTGGAAAATTGAAGAAGGAAAAAAAGAAATTGTCGTCGCTGTGGTGGACACGGGGATTGACCCGAAGCATAAGTCCCTTGCCCAAAATATTTGGCACGATACGGCCGAAAATCGCCCAGACATATTTGGCTGGAATTTTGTTTCAGACAAAGCCAATCCTACGGATGAGCATGGTCATGGAACTCACGTTGCCGGAATTATTGGCGCTCTATCAGACCCCGATAGCGGAGTCAGCGGCGTTGCCCATCACATTTCGATTATGCCAGTCAAATACTATTCAGATTCAAGTCCCGGATCTGTTAATTTAAAAAATACTGTAAAAGCAATTAACTACGCAGTCGATCATGGTGCTCGTATTATCAACTACAGTGGTGGCGGACCTGAGTTCTCTGAAGATGAATACCTTGCAATTAAAAAGGCCGAGACAAAAGGGGTCCTTTTTGTTGCAGCTGCAGGTAATGAACACCAAAACACTGACCAGGTGGAAAACTACTATTTTCCCTCTGCTTACCGACTTTATAATTTAAGTAACATCATTTCAGTGGCAGCAACCGACATCAATAACAATCTCCTCATTTCGTCAAACTGGGGCAAAAGAAGTGTGGATGTTGCGGCTCCGGGTGAAAATATTTTTAGTACCTTACCTCAAGGTCGCTTTGGGTATATGACTGGCACTTCCCAAGCCACCGCCTTTGTATCAGGCCTAGCGGCCCTCCTCCTCTCTCAAGACCCGACTTTAAAGCCTAAACAGCTTAAGGATTTAATCATGTCTTCAGTCGATCACTTCCCTCAATTGCAAGAAAAACTGGCAGCAGGAGGTCGAGTCAACGCCTACCAGGCTTTAGTCGCACTTCGAGCCAAAAGTTCTTCAGGAGGACTTAACTTTCTTCTAACCTTCAACAAACCCTAAAAGTTCAGACAAAGAATGACAGCCTCAGACTTAGCGATTAAGATTGGTTCGATGTGGTATCCCCGATGGCAAACCTGTTTATCAGCACTTCTCATTGTAATGGCGTTTCCCCCTTGGAACCTCTGGCCTCTCCTTTGGATCTGCTTAATCCCCTGGTTTGCTGTCATCAAACAGTCTCGCACTTCCTTTGAGGCGGGAATTCAAGGGGCCTGGCTCGGCTATTGTATGTCTTTAGGAGGGTTCTATTGGGTCGCCTTTGTCCTTCAAGAATTTGGTAATCTACCTTGGGCAGTTGCACTTATGGGTCTGCAAATTTTTTGCCTTTTTGGCCAACCTCAATTTTTCATTTTCGCAACTTTGTTAAAAAAGCTACAAGAATCCTCTAACACTCAACGACAAGGCAAAAAATCATCTGCCGGATTTGCATTGATTCTAGCTCTATTCTATGCGGGACTAGACTGGGCATTGCCAAAAATTTTCCTAGATACCCTAGGTCATGCACTCTATTTGGCCCGGCATTTACGACAAATTGCAGATTTAGGTGGAGCGTCAGCTCTTACTTTTCTAGTTTTCCTCGTTAATGACACACTCTGGAAGTCTATCCAGTGGAGAAGCAGTGCTACACAAAGAAAAAAACAGCATCCCTTCTTCACTGAACTTTGGCCACAAATAGCACTCACCGTCATCCTCTGCTTGAGTGGGTGGGTCTATGGCTATTTTCGATATCAGCAAATCGCAAAAATAATTCAAACAGCGCCCACTGGGATTCAAGCTGCTGCTATTCAGGCAAATATTGGTGACTTTGATAAGGTGGCTGCTGAGCGGGGAGTGACCGGAGCAGCACAGAAGATTATTGACACTTATATTACACTTTCAGACCAAGCTGTAAAACTCAGTCCGCGACCAGATCTTTTAATATGGCCAGAAACCTCTTTTCCATCTACCTTCAGAAAACCCCACACCCGTTCAGAAATTCTCT
>JANNCA010000162.1:0-4062 GCA_031386075.1 Oligoflexia bacterium | reverse complement strand
GATTGACCCCGATGTTTATATCGCTTACGGGAAAAGTTTGATGGCTACCAAGAACTTTAAGGATGCGCCGTTTTTCTTTGCCCTTGCGTTACGTTTTGATCCACTGAATGTGGACGGCACTATCAATACCGCAAAGTGTGTTGCAGAAACTGAGTCGATTGATCGGGCCATTAGTGCGCTTCAAGATGAATTAAAGCGGGGAAGTGGTGGGAAGGCTGAGTTTTTGACCGCGATAGCGGAACTGCAGATTCAGAAAGGAGCCTGGGATCAGGCACAGCAAAATGTTGACCAAGCTAAACTGGTAAATTCTGATTACGCGTTTCCCTGGAAACTGCAGGCAGAGATATTTATGAATCGGGAAAATATTGATAAAGATGCTTTAGAGAATGCGTTATTTGCGTATAAGTCCTATTCAGATCGGAATGGTTCTGACCCGACTGGGTATTTAGAACGCTTTAAAATTTTCATGAAGAAGACTAAGTTCGAGCAGGCAAAGGAAGAGTTGGCAAAAATTTACGAGATCTATCCTAGGTTTCCAAAACTTCATTATTATTATGGCAGACTTTATGGGGTTGAAGGAAATCACCGGGCGGCAGCTGAAGAGTATAAGGCTGAGTTGGTTAACAATAAGAATAGTTTTGAGACATTAAACGAGTATGGGAAGGAGCTTCTTGAGTTAGGGTATCCTGAGGAAGGACTCAAGCTTTTTAGTCAAGCAATGCAGATAGTTCCAGGATCTGCTGAAGCAAAGCAAAATGCGGGTTGGGCCAACTTTAAACTCAAGCATTTTCAGGCTGCTGTGACTCTGTTTCAGGCCGCTTTAAGCATAGATAAGGGGAATCCAACAATCTATAAACGGTTGGGTATCGTTTATAGGGATATGGGCGACACTGGAAGCGCTTGTGTTCAGTTTAGAAAGTATCTGGAGATGGAACCAGACGCATCAGACAAAGGAGAGTTTGCAGTTTGCTTGTAACTGTTGGAGCCGATTTGGAGGAGTCATTTCTATGCTGCAACCTGGCTTAAATTGGTGTACTCAGAATTATCACTCATTAGATGCTGAATTAACGGAGAGATGGCTGAGTGGTCGAAAGCGTCGGTTTTGAAAACCGATGTGGGGGTAACCCCACCGGGGGTTCGAATCCCTCTCTCTCCGCCATAACTCGCTGGGTTACTGATTAAATCCAAATAATATTAGATAGTTATGGTTCATATCTTTTCGAAAAAGAAATTGTCAGTTGTTGGAAACAGTCTAGGTTTTGTAATAGAAAAGCCTATCCTTGAGCTGCTTCATATGGACCGGGAAACCGAATTTGAAATGATCACCGATGGGAATCGGTCTGATCCCTACGCATTCCATATTGTAGAGAACCAACCTTTCATAGATAGAAACAAACGGACTGGGCTTGCAGCAGCGGTGGCATTTTTGGAGTTCAACGGGATTGACCTTGATGATCCAAGTGGCGAATTATATCAATCGATGTTAGATATTTCAGTGCGAAAGCTTGATAAATCTGGATTTGCCAGGCTTCTACAAAAGCTCGTTGGTCAATGACTAGAAAGAAAGTTCATGGGTGAATTAAAAAAGCCATTTTCATCAGAAATGGGCACACCGGGCACCCATACTGTGAATGGGCACGTGAGAGTATGTAAATCGGGTACTGCTATCTGGGTTCACACCCATGTAAAAAAGAATAGAGGAAAGATCAGACCCGGTCTTTTGAAAGAAAATATTCATTTCTTATTCTGGAACGCAAAAAAGAAGTATTCACCTTTAAATCCAATTACGGGCTTTAAAGATAAAGGTTCAGAATTTGCAGACTTCTCCAATAGTCCACTGGGTCACCTGGTATAGCACTAAAGGCCACGTACGCATTGAAAACGGGTATTGTGAAGGCTATGACGAGAATGTCAAAGATTCGGACTGGGGAAAAACCATCGAATTAATACCGCAGGCAATCCGCCGGTAGAAAGCCCGTTTATGGTCCACCTACTTTTTAGTGGGGTTTTTTCGTCCATTTTTTCTTGCCGCGAATTACACCCCGACGGGAAAAGCGACCAGTCGAGATGCTCGAAAACCTTCAAAATTGATCAGTAGAAATTGATTGGTGCCAAGCGTGCTGTTACTCCAAGTGACTGTCTCTGACAAAAAACTTGAGGTCACAAATTGTGACCTCAAGTTTTAGGCAAATTGATTTAATTTCAAATCAACCTAGTTTGAGGTAATTCATTCCCACAAAGACGAAGCAACACGAATTTGATTTTAAAGGGAGTGAGAATGGAATTATCAGTCACCGAGGTTAGACAGCGAATATACTCAGTTCGAGGCTATCAGGTTGTGATGGACAATGACCTAGCTGAGTTCTACCAAACAAAAACTAAGGTCCTAAACCAGGCTGCACAGCGGAATCTAGATCGATTTCCTCCAGATTTCAGGTTCAGATTGACGGGAGATGAAGTTCAGGTCCTAAAAGCTGAACTATCGTTCCTAGGTAAACAGGGTGGCCGCCGATATAATCCCTATGCCTACACTGAGCATGGGGTTGCTATGCTCCCAAGTGTTCTTGGCAATGGTCGGGCTGTTCAAGTAAATATTGTCATCATGCGTTCCTTTGTTCAGGCTAGACAGGCATCGCAGACTTACTACTGCCATGTACGCTCATAGAAAAATTTCTGCCGCCGTCGAAAAGAGCGAGTCTATCAAAGAGGCGGTTCATTTTATTCAAAATTCTTTTGTTTGAAGCAGCCGTTGAAATCTCTGAATTGGAAGGTTTAGTATTTTCTCTAAATGAACGGTTTATTTTTCAGATCACTCCCACAAAACGTTCAAGCACTTAGGGCCATTAGAGTGGGCAAAAAATAGAACTTTAAGAAAGCATCGGGTGCGGGCTCAGATTTTTGGAAAGACCTATAGTTTTGGATTGATTTCCCCAAAAACATTAGGTCAGATCAATTGATCGTTCTTTACTTCAATCGGGATTTGCCTCTATTTGATAACGATCATACAATATTAGAATCGTTCTAAAACATTAAGGAGATTCTATGAAGAATAAGGCTAGGGCTCTAGCTGGGGCTTTGACGCAGTATTACTGCAGAGTAGGCATGGTTTTGTGTGCTCTGCTTTTCAGTTCATGGTCAGTCAATTCAATGGCGGCTGAAATGGTGAGTTGCCCAACTGAAGTGAAAAGTGGGGAAGAATTTCCCATGACTGACTCGCATAAAATAACGTGGCATGACTCAAATAGCATTAACTTTAAAATCGATTATAAGGTGGTTTGCAGTTGGAAAAATGTGACTGCCTCTAAAGGAAAAGAAGGTCATGTTTGTACCTATAGTGAATTTAGTGAGTGTTCTGTAGAGGGAACTCCAGCAGGTACAAGGTTCTATGTAACAGATTACAAGCCCGTCATTAAGTCAACCGCCAAGCATAAGCACAAGACCTGATCCGCTATTTTTAAAGGGCATCTTTTTTATTTTGTTATCATTTAAAATAGAAGAAGGTGCCCTACTTCAATGAAGCAGTTTATCAAAAATTCTTAAATACTCTGGATACCCTTCTTTTTTCATGTTTTTAATCTCAATGAACCGAAGCGATCCTGAGTTGATGCAATACCGCAGGCCGGTAGGAAGTGGACCATCATTGAAGACGTGGCCTAGGTGTGAATTTGAGTGTTTTGATCGAACTTCTACTCTTGTGGCGCCTAGAGAGGTGTCTTGAACCTCAACGAGGTTTTTTTTCTCAAGACTACGAGTAAAACTTGGCCACCCGGTTCCAGAGTCATACTTGTCTTTGGAGCTAAAAAGCGGTTCCCCTGAAACAATATCGACATAGATTCCATCTTGATGGTTGTCCCAGTATGAATTGTGAAAGGGGGGTTCAGTGCCATTGCTCTGGGTGATTTGATACTGTTCGGGAGTCAGTTTTTTAATCAAATCAGAGGACGCTGGACTTTTAAAGGAGCGAGCGTCCCACGCTATAGAAAGTCGCTCTGCGGCTAGTGTTGTTATAAAAGGGAGGATTAAAAAATTTAAAATCAAATTTGTATTTTTCATTCAAACTTT
>JANNCA010000159.1:0-5097 GCA_031386075.1 Oligoflexia bacterium | reverse complement strand
TCCTTGTTCTTTTTGATTGTGCATCCCTTGACCTGTAGTAACACCTTGGGCAATATCCGGGGACTGCCTATCTAGAGTGACCATGACACCGCAAGTTTTGTAATCAAAACCCTTGTCAGAAGAGTCATAGCCTATTTTTTTTACCGTTTGCCGCGCAATATCAGCATAGTCTACCCGTGCGTGAGTAGTCACTTCACCTGCCACAACGATCAGTCCAGTAGTCAGCAAGGTTTCACAGGCCACACGCGACTTAGGATCTTGTGCAAGCAATGAATCCAGGACTGCATCCGAGATTTGATCGGCCATTTTATCGGGATGGCCTTCTGTGACAGACTCTGAGGTAAAAAGATAGTTTTTTGACATGTTGAAGTCCTTGTTGTGTTTACAGAGAAAATCTACCTAAACTACTTTAAAACTACTGGTCAAGATGAATAGAGAACTTAGGCGTAGTTCCTTTGTTCTGCTCACGGCGTTTCCGTGGCTTGCCTTTTCTAGCTTTGCGCACTTTACGTGCAGTCTTTGTTTTCATCATACGAGAGGGCATAATACCAACCTCCAAAAAAAAAAAGTGGATGATTATGATCTAGCCTTGATTCCCACCCAATGTCAATGTTTTGATATCAAGAACTCACTCTAGGATCCCTCAAAACCGGCTTAGTACTTGCGTAACGAGCGTCCATGAACCCCACTTTCATCCAATTTCTCTGGATTGGCCTGATCTTGATGACGACTCCTTCAATGGCTGTTACAGAAAATCAATCGCTCGCGGAGAGGGCTCCTATTATCCTTGGACAGGGAGAGCAAAGGCTAATCAGAATCCCTGGACTCCTCAAATACTCATTGGGGAGCACAATCATTCGAGCCACCCCTCTCTCACTCCCTCATCTCAAAGTGAAATCGCCTCAACAACTCCGCCCAAAAGAAGTCCTTCTCCTCAAGGGAGTTGCACCTGGCACTTCCGATCTTTGGATCTGGAAACAGGACGGCTCCACCGAATTTCGCACGATCCGAGTCGAAAAAATTCCACCGCTTAGCACCCACCCCGCGCTTGAACGCGGCCTTTCAAAATTGAAGGAAACGGAGATTGTTTACTCTGGGAAAGGCGTCGTTTTACGGGGTGAGATTCAAAGCCTGACCGAAAGTGCCCAAATTTCATCTCTCCTTCAGGTATTTCCGACCGAAATATACAACGAAACCATTCTCTCTGAAGACCTACTCGAAACAGGGCGAACGAAACTCTCAGACTGGCTCATCCGAAGCCCAAACAAGGAAACCCTTCGAATCGAAAGAGTGGATCAAACCCTATGGCTGCGTGGTCATTTAGATCGCCCCATTGAAAAGATTGAACTTGAAAAGCATGCAAGAGCACTATTTCCTCTCATCAAAATTGACATAGAGAGCCTCCCCGACTATGCGCCGACAGTCCACTTCAAAGTATTCCTTTTGGAACTTAAGAAAAGTCAATTTAGCAGCCTCGGACTTTTATGGCCTAACAGCACCCAAGGAACTCTACGTGTCACATCCCCTTCGTCACTCAATCCTTCTTCTAGTAGCGGCTTAAACCCCTTTCTTAATCCACTGGACCCCATTCAAATCGACCTCGCACTTCAACAACTTGAGGGAGGAGGACACGCAAGGATTCTTTCTAACCCCGAACTCGCAGTGCGAGCCCCGGGAGAAGCCGAACTCTTTGCAGGAGGAGAACTCCCCATCCAAACCCAAAATAGATTTCATTCAAATGTCACATGGAAAAACTATGGTTTAACTTTACATCTCAAGATCACTCATTGCGCCGGCAACCGAGTCCGCTTAGAAATATTGACTGAAATCAGCCATCTCGATGGTGCGGTCTCACAAGACAAAATCCCTGGAATTCAGGTCAATCGAATGAAGACACAGGTCGATGCCCACTTTGGCAGTGCACTTTTTCTGTCCGGCTTACTTCAACAAGGAATCCGAGAAGAAGCAAAAGGCCTTCCACTTTTAAGGAGTATTCCCATCCTTGGAATGCTCTTCGGATCTAAAGATTACCTCAATGAGAGGTCTGAACTTGTTGTCATTCTCTATCCCCACGCTACACCCCCCGCTGTACCCGACGAAAAGCAAACTCACCTTCTCCCAAAAGGTCCGCTACCCCTTCCTAGAAATTGGATCACTCCACAAGAGGAGCGAGTCCTGAGAGAGTCCGATGAATTTCCATGGAATGTCCTGTGAGAACTCCAGGCTGGCTTCAACTTTGCCTCAAGGACTCTCGAATCACTGACATTTGCTTGAACGGTTGTGAGAGCGTCTTTATCGATCAGGGAGAAGGGCTTAAACCCCTGTCTATTACCCCCGAAGAACGCTTTCAAGAAGAGCAACTTCGTGACTGGGTGCTCGGCGAACTCTCCACAATGGGCAAGACCTGGGACGCAAGACTTCCCTTTATTGATGGCACTTTAAATTCGGGACACCGAATTCATGTAGCCTTCCCACCCCTCACTCGACAGGGAATCCTCGTATCCCTTCGTAGGCTTTCACAATCCAGAAAAAATATCGAACCTTCCGCCCCCTCTCGACGAATTCGTTGGAAGGAGTCGCCCCTCTACCAAAAACTGACCGAAGCTATCCTCATAGGAGACTCTATTCTGATTTCAGGGGCCACAGGGAGCGGGAAAACCACGCTCATCTCCGATTTACTAGAGGAAGTTCCGACCTCCGAAAGGATCATTGCGTTGGAAGATACCCCTGAACTCAATCCCACTCACCCTCATTTTTTATCCTTGGTCAGTCGACCCGCTAGTCCAGATGGTTTCGGAGAAGTAACGCTTCGAACCCTTTTGAGGCAAACTCTACGAATGCGTCCTGACCGAATTATCTTGGGAGAATGCCGAGGCACAGAAGTTTTAGAACTCCTTCAAGCCCTCAATACCGGCCACCAAGGTGCCCTAGCCACTCTTCACGCAAACTCCCCCCGAGACGCCCTCAGACGAATTGAATTGCTCTGTTTACTAGCGAGCGGTGGATCGATTCCACTCTTGGCGATTCGAGAACTACTCGCATTTGGTATCGGCTGGATTGTTCAGGTAAAAAGAGAAGGCCCCGTTCGAAAAATTAAAGAACTTTGGAAGATCGAAGGACGCGAAGGAGATACAATTCTCATGCGTCAGGTGTTATAGGTTAGTTCTGAGTCGAAACCTAAGGTAATCTTGAGATCTATAGAATCGAACCCAACATGAGTGCAGAAGCCCTGTCAACAACCAAACGAACTGAACTCCAACGTGCTTTTTATAAAAACTGGTACGTCAAACTTAACGACCCGAGTCAACAGCGTGCACTTTGGCTCAGGTTTACAGTCTTGTCCAGCGGAAATGGATTCAGGAGAGTAGCCGAGGTTTGGGCCGTTTATTTTCAAAAACTACCCAATAAAGAAGTCAAAAAAATCGCAGTTAAGCAAACCTATGACCTTCAGGCTTTTTCAGCTTCAGAGAATTCGGATATCCGAATTGGGACCTGCGAACTCCTCAGCCACAGCACACGAGGCGAAGTTCTTTCTAAGGGGCAATCCATCCAATGGGATCTCACCCTATTACCTACACGAGAAAATGCGATTCGATTTGTTCCAGATATTTTGTCAAAAACAAAAATAGTAAAAACCTCGCTCGTGACTCTCTGTGAGGAAATGCTATTTTCTGGAACCACTCGGATCAATGGAGAAACCATCCATTGGAATGAAGCACCTGGGATGCAGGGCTATCTGGACGGAACCAAAAATGGACACTCCTGGGTTTGGGGTCACTGCAACTCCTTTGTGCATGAGCACAAAAAAACTGATGCTTTTCTTTTCGAAGGATTGAGTACACGGTCTCAAGTAGGGCCGATTGTCATTCCAAGATTATCTTCGTTCTATTTTTTCTATCAAAATCAACATTTTCACTTTAACACTCTTCTAGATGCTATTTATATAAAATCTAAAAAAACACTCAATGAATGGAACTTCCAAGCCGATCGTGATGAACTCTCTTTTCGCGGAAAAGCCCATGCAGAGCATAAAGATTTTGCGGGCCTTACTTTCGAAGACACGAATGGATCCCTTCTTTACTGCTCACATTCAGAACTAGCAAGCATGGATATTCATGTTTACCGACGAGGCAAACTCGAAGCCACTTTTACTGCTCGTGGAACTGCCGGCTTTGAGATCGTATCTAGAGAAAAAAACCCTTACGTTCCTCTTTTAGTTTAAAATTTCATTGCCGCTGAAAATGATCCAGGCAGAATTTTCCATGAGCAGGAAATCTCCAAGGCACTCCGCCCAGGCCAAGTGCTAGGAGAAGTGCCCAAAGGATCCACAACATAAAGGGTCGCTCAAAATCCAACCGATGTCCCTCCCCCGGTAGTTTCTACAAAAACTAGCCATAGCCCAAAAACAAGAAGACTCAATAGGCCAGGTGCAACACAGACAAAAAGTGGCTTCAGAGCGCGAGTCGCAAGCAAGCAGAGTTCTCGATCGACATGCGCACTGAGTTCCGCTCTTAATGCCAAAAGAGCCGACTCCACTCGATCGACACATGGACGCCCTTCCATCACACTCGCCTGAACTGCCTTCCTCATCGAAACACCTACAGAAACAATCGATTGCTCGGCTGGACCCCCACCCAAAGACTTTTGCGGAGTCTCCCAGAGAGAGTGCCCCCAAAGGAATGCCAATTCAGCCGTTTCCTGGGATAAAAGCTGGCAGGTTTTCGTCCAAGCTAAATCTGGGGGAGCACCCGATCGCACCCAGGATAGAAATCGCTCACCTGCACATTGAGAGCTTAAAATCCAAGAACGCTTTCCCTCCGGCACTCCCCCCCAGCGGGCGGCATCCGTCATCTCACGAAGCCACAAAGCTCCGATACCCGCCAAAATAAGAGCCCCTAGATTTGCCAGCAACCACTCTCGCCTCGATTGTTGAATCTCAGGGAGCAGCAAATAGAGCGCGACTCCCAAAAGAGGAACCAAAAGAGAACAAATCAACCCCTGAGAAAAGGCCTGAGAAGATTTGGACTGAGCCAAAGTCAAAGTCTGATCATGAGACTCTGCCAGGAGTCTCAATCGCTTTAAAGTCGGAAGAAGAGA
>JANNCA010000156.1:0-6119 GCA_031386075.1 Oligoflexia bacterium | reverse complement strand
GCCTTGTTGATTCACTTTGTTCGCTATGCGCAAATCAGTTTGAAAAGTCTGTTTCCGACCCAAGTCTGGATGCGAATTTTGGTAGGTTCAGTACTCCTCTCTGTCATTTTTTTGATTGATCGTCCCCATCGGGCATCTTCGTTCAATCTATTAGAGCAAGTTCTTTGGCTTAAGTATGCCCCCTCCGAAGTATTGCTGTTGCTCGTGACCCAGGTGATTGCGATTGCGGTATTGCTTTCGAGCCTCGGTACGATGGGACTTCTATGGCCCCTTTTTTCTTTAGGAGGACTCCTGGGGTTTTGTATCCATCACTGGGTCTTGAAGGATCTTACTGATTTTTCAGTCATCGCAGGTCTTACTGCCAGCGCGGCACTCTGTGGTTCATTTTTGGGGGTACCCTTTGCAGCCACGGTTGTTATTTATGAAATGACTCAGAATATCGAAATGATCTTTCCGTGCCTGATGGCGGCGATGATCGCCCAATATTGTAGAAAAGGGCTTCGAACTCGAACCTGGATAGATCAAGACCTTAGGGATCGAGGTTTGACTCTCAGGTCTGGGCGGTCCCTCAGGGTTTTAGAGTCCATTGCTGTTAAAAAAGCCATGGTGACGGACTTCGAAGTGATTTTTGAGAAAGAAGCCGTTGCTGAAGTGAAAGAAAAAATCTTGAATTCGAAATACCCCTTTTTTCCAGTAGTGAATGCCCAAGGGGTTTTTAAGGGACTTCTGACCCTGGATAAGATTGAGGCCCAATGGGAGATTCAGGGAGAAAAGGCCGCGGTCCCTTCCCGTCATTTTCTTTCTCACCTCTTAGAGGTCAAAGATCTCCTCTATCGAGACCAGTCAAAGTACTTATCCATTCGGGAAAACGACCGGCTTTCTGAAGTCATTGATAAATTTAGTGAAATTCCCTGCTTACCGGTGTTGAGAGAAGATGGAAATGTCGTTGGATTGCTTTTTGTCGCGAGTATGCGTTTTGCCTATGACCAAGAAGCCGAGAGAAGTTCTTTTACTTTTCTACGAGACGTAGATAGTTTGATCAGGTAAAGAAGTCCTATGATTAGCGCAGAATTTCTCCTTTTGCAGTCGCTCAATGAGCGTCAGCGCCAAGCCACACAAATGATTTCCGGGCCACTGATTGTTCTTGCGGGTGCGGGATCAGGCAAGACAAAAATGCTCACTTCAAGAATTGCCTACCTGATGGAAGTTCAAAAGGTCGCTCCTTATCAGATTTTGGCCATGACTTTCACCAATAAAGCAGCTGCTGAAATGCGAGAGCGAGTCGATAAGATCATCGAAAAAACGGGGAATCACTTCCTGGGAAAACCTGAAATTGGAACTTTCCATTCGGTTTGTGTTCGTTTATTACGTCGGGAACAGCCCTACACTCCATTTACTCATCCTTTTGTGATCTATGATGACTCCGATCAACTGAGTTTAGTTAAAGCTGCAATGTCCAAGCTCAATATTGATGACAAGGCGTTTAATCCAAAAGCAATTCAGGCTGGAATTAATCGGGCGAAATGTGATGCAAAGGAGCCTCATGAGCTTGCAGCAGCTTCCACTCCGGGTTCCTTTGATCTGTTCAGTCGAAACCTTGTGCGAGTTTATGAGCAATATCAAAAAGATCTTTTTGCAAATCAGGCCTTAGATTTTGGAGAAATTATCTGCCTCACCTATCGGCTTTTACGGGATCGCCCCGAGTTACGGCAGAAGTATCAGCAGCGCTTTAGTTATATTCATGTCGATGAATTCCAGGACACGAATCGAGCCCAGTACCTTCTTTTGTCCTTATTGTCTGCCTCTCAGCATGGAGGGCATGAAAATATCTGTGTAGTAGGGGATGAAGATCAGTCGATTTATAAATGGCGCGGAGCGGACATTAAGAATATTTTAGATTTTGAGAGAGACTATCCCGCAGTTCAGTGGGTCAAGTTGGAACAGAATTATCGTTCCACTCAAAAAATATTATCTGCTGCCAATCATCTCATCCGACATAATAAATCTCGGAAAGAGAAAACTCTATGGACCGAAAATGCCGAAGGTACTTCTGTCATTCGTGCGCAGTTAGCAGACGAACGAGCAGAAGCAGAAATGGTCATTTCGGAGATCCAGCAGCTGACTCAAACGGGCGAGCGTTCTTTTGGAGATTTTTCTATATTTTATCGGACGAACGCCCAAAGCCGTCAATTTGAAGATGTTTTTAGGCGAGAAAAAATTCCTTATAAAATTGTCGGTGGATTGAGGTTTTATGACCGTAAGGAAATTAAGGATGTCATTTCTTATTTCAAAGTCATCTTGAATTCAGCTGATTCCGTGAGTTTGAAGCGAATTATTAATATCCCAGCTAGAGGAATTGGCAAAACCACTCTTGAAAAGTTGGATGCCTACCATGCATCCGTTGAGAGAGAGGGGTTGAGCTATTGGCAAGTGTTGGAGAGAGTTGCATCCGACCCTTCGGTGACTTCCCCGGGTACTGCCAAGAAGTTAACTCAATTTGTTGAATTGATTCGCCGATTGATCGCTGCTCAACCCCTGCGGCTTCTCTCAGAGCTTTATCATTTGATTTTAGATGAAACCGGTTATGTCCGTGAACTGAAGAAAGAAGCGACTGAAGAGGGCAAAGCGCGCATTGAAAATCTAGAGGAATTTGATACTCTCCTTCAGGAGTTTGAACAGGATCAGGTAGGAGCTTCCGAGCGAGAGCAGGGAGTGGTTCAAAAAGCTGAGTTATTGCCTCTCTTTATTGAGCAGTCGGCTCTCGCTTCCTCTCCTGCTCTTGAAGCGGATTCGGCAGAAACTTATGCGAGTTCGGTGAAACTCATGACCCTTCATTCTTCTAAAGGCTTAGAATTTCCCGTTGTTTTTCTGGTGGGCATGGAGGAAGGGTTATTTCCTTCGGCCAAAGCTTGGGAAGAAGCACCCGAAGAAGATATCGAGGAGGAGCGACGGCTGTGTTATGTGGGAATGACTCGAGCGAGGGAGATTCTCTATCTCATGAGTGTGGTCATACGGAGGATTTGGGGGAACGTCAGTTATCAAAAACCTTCTCGATTCTTTACTGAAATTCCAGAAGAGTTGATTGAATTTCGAGATTTTTCTTATGGAATTCGGTCGACTGAGTTCCGGACAGGCTCCTCTCGAACTTTGGGATTTACGGGGCAGTCGCGGCAGTCATTTGAGTCTCCAGTGCAGCCTTCTGTTCAGTCTTCCTCTAAGATCTCAGGGGCTCTAACGGTTCAGTCACGGTGGGCCCAGAGTGATTGGATAGGGCGTCAGATGGACCACCCTGAATACGGATCCGGGACGGTAGTGGCTTCAGAAGGTTCAGGGAGTGAGCAAAAATTAACAATTCGATTTTTGGATCGCCAGCAGAGAAAATTTGTCCTTCGGTATGTCGCAAGTTATTTTTAACGCAAATCAATAAATACATCCAAAAAGTGCTGAGGAAAAAGATAAATTGAAAGATCTCCTGAAGTGTGAACGGGAGGTCTTTTAAAGTACGGTAAATAATATTCTAGATTGGGAGCGCTCGGATTCCGTTTTTAGGTGCTCAATAAATTTTTTATTAAAACCATAGTCATCAGAAATATTGACATTTTAAATCTAACCGTTTCGATAGGTCCTGCGAGGGACTGTGTGGGGAGATTTCCTTAATTTTTTGAACTAAGTCACGAATTTTTTAAATTGAATTAGTTAACTTTAATGCCCTGATACGATACGAAATCTAATTTTTGATTAGCATTTCTAATATCGGCGGCACTTTAAATCCATTTTCAAATACATCAGGTGCGCATTCAAGTATTTTTGGAGCTCCATCCAGATTTCGATGGGCGGGCTTGACGACGTCGTTTCTCATAGGGGTGGGCGAGTCACTTTTGGTGATTGATGTCAGGGGTTCCACACCTTTAACGTTGACTTCCTGAAGCTGCTCAATCCAATTCAAAATTTCCTTCAGCTGTGGGGTAAAGATTTCTACCTCGCTTTGTGAAAGCTCGAGTTTTGCGAGTTGAGCCACTTTGCGTGTGAGGTCTTCGGTTAGGTCTGGATGGGGATGAACCATAGAGTCCTATGGATACTTAATTTTGAGGTCCTGGACAAGCGGTGTTATAACTTTTCACTTATGAAAAGTATTCGCGAAATTCACGACGCATTTGATGCAGGAAGTTTGTCCCCGATAGAGTTGACTCAAAGCACTCTTTTGGCCGCTCGGACGCGGGGACTGGGAGCCTATATTACTCTGTGTGAAGAAAAAGCAGTGATGCAAGCAAAAACTGCGCAGGTTCTGTTGGAGCGCGAAGGCAAGGTTCCCCGTGGTCGAATGCCCTTGCTTGGAATTCCATTGGGGATCAAAGACAATATTGTTGTTGAAGGGATGCGGACGACCTGTGGTTCGAAGATTTTAGAAAATTACATTTCACCTTACACGGCTACTAGCGTCGAGCGGCTCGAGGCGGCGGGAGCCGTCATCTTAGGTAAGACGAACCTAGATGAATTCGGGATGGGCAGTTCTAACGAGAATTCAGCCTATGGCCCGGTTACGCATCCTAGCCATCCAGATCGAGTCCCTGGAGGATCCAGTGGGGGTTCGGCCGCCGCCGTCGCAGCAGGACTTTGTTGGGCAGCTTTAGGAACGGATACCGGGGGGTCTATACGACTTCCAGCGAGCTATTGTGGGGTGGTAGGACTCAAGCCCACGTATGGACGAGTCAGTCGCTTTGGCCAGGTTGCTTATGCTTCTTCGCTTGATCAGATCGGTCCCATCACCCGTTCGGTCGAAGATGCTGCTTTGCTTTTAGATGTGATGTCTGGACAGGATCCTTTGGATTCAACTTCCTCGCCTCAAGGTCACTCTCAAGTCTTTCGAGCTGTTCATGCCGGTCATGATTCGGTCGATTGGAGCAAGTTGCGGATCGGAGTTCCGGAAGAATACTGGATGGGGGGGGTGGACCCGGATGTGGAAGCAGCCATCCAAGGCGCTCTGGAGTGGTTGAGGAGTCAGGGTTCTCAAATCGTTTCAGTTTCCCTGCCCCATACGAAGTATGCAGCTTCTGTATACTATGTGATTGCGGTCAGCGAAGCTTCTAGTAATTTGGCTCGTATGGATGGCGTACGATTTGGGGCTCGTCCCCTGGAAGCTGTCCAGGCGAATACCTTAGATGAATTTTACTTGAAGGCACGCTCCCTCTTTGGACCCGAAGTGAAGAGGAGAATTCTCTTAGGAACTTTTGCCTTATCGAGTGGTTATTCTGAAGCTTATTATAGAAGGGCTTGCCAGGTTCGGAGAAAAATTCAGGAAGATTTTAACCACGCTTTTCTTCAAGCTGATATTCTGTTAGGCCCTGTTTCCCCCACGACTGCCTTCAAAAGGGGTGAAAAGACGAAGGATCCCCTTCAAATGTATCTGAATGATATTTTTACTGTTCCTGCTAGTCTCGCAGGAATTCCTGCGATGAGTCTTCCTTGCGGTTTGGATTCGAAGGGATTGCCTATCGGACTTCAATGGATGGCGCCCTCCTTTTGTGAGGAACGATTGATTTCAGTAGGGCAGTCCTATTTCGTAAGTCAAGTGGGAGGGAAGAGCCGTGGTCGATAAAAATCCAGAATTCCGTGCCGTGATCGGCCTCGAAGTCCATTGTCAGTTGGCCACGGAGTCGAAACTCTTTTGTAGTTGCCAGGCCCGATTACCCGCAGGCCAGTCTGTGGCTGAGGTGGAAGTGAATCTAAATACATGTCCGATTTGCTCGGGTCATCCAGGCACCCTGCCCGTATTGAATCAAAAAGCAGTAGAATTCGCGATTCGCTTAGGGCTGGCGATGGGCTGTCAAATCAATAAACGAAGTATTTTTTCTCGGAAAAATTATTTTTACCCAGATCTACCGAGGGGCTACCAGATTAGTCAATATGAGGTACCGATTTGTAGTGCAGGCTCTCTCAGTATTGAAATAGGGGACGGCACAGGCCCAGGCGAATCAGTTGGAGGCACGAAGAAAATTCGATTGAATCGAATCCACATGGAGGAGGACGCAGGAAAGAGTATTCATCGGGATGGATATTCACTGGTGAATCTCAACCGAGCAGGGGTACCATTACTTGAAATCGTCAGCGAACCTGATTTG
>JANNCA010000145.1:0-3484 GCA_031386075.1 Oligoflexia bacterium | reverse complement strand
TTGGTGATTTCTTTGAGATGCAGAAGGTTGGACCCGCTGGATCCAGTAGGAATGAGTTCATCCATGATGATGCCATCACCAGCAAACGTATGATTACCCAAGGTATAGTAGGCAGAATAGAAGGCCTGAATAGTGCGTTCGAATGCCGCAGGATCAGGCTTACCCTGAAGGCCATCGACCGTAGCTCTTTTGACATTCATCTGAGCAGTTGAGTTGACATAACTGTTCAGTGTTTTAATTCTTTGTCTTAAAAGAAGTTCTCTCGGCACGATGCCTAGTCCAGTAGCTAGTGTTTGTAGGATAGCCAAAGTATTGGACTGCGTTTGGTCAAGGCCTACCACATTGGAGAGGTAGGGGTCAGTGTTGTACAACCAAAACATGTTGAGCATGATGTTAGTGATCCCGATAGCTCGGCAGTTTTGTTGTCGAATGGCTTCGATAGCAGTGAGTTGGCCAGAAAGGGTGTCAGTGATCGCATCTAGAAAGCTCGGTGGAGGAATGGAGATCGCTGGGAGCTGGGTAATTTGGCAGTAATTATCGACCGCATTAAAAATGACGCAGGTGGTAGGTACTTGGTAATCAAAAGTCCCGTCAGGTTTATACGGCATCGGAGTAGGGCCAGTTCCTCCCACGCCACCCATGGGGAAGCTTCTTTCAGCCATATTACCTAAGACATAAATTCGGAATAGGTATTTTTTATACTGCCGTCGCATTTCATAGTTGAGGTAAGCAATTTGAGTGAGTTGACGTGCTTGGACTGCCGCCCCAGCATAGGCGGCTAGATCAGCTGCATTTTGGAGATTAATCTTTGCATTCACTAACATTCCAATATTAATGACAAAAGCGAAAAAAAGAATGAAGGTACTCATCATGACCGCAATCATTACGGAGATTTGACCTTTTTGAGTGTTAAGGATCGTTTGGAGTTTTTTTCTCCGAAAATTTAACTTTTTTTGCACCCGTTTCTATTTTCGCAGAGGTGCGGATAGAGATCTACAGATTTCTACTGTGTGAGAGTCTGGCGAGAGGTCTGAGGGGATGCTGGCAAGGAGGCTTCTAAATTTGTCTAAGGAACTGTCCATTGCGGTTATCTTATACGGTTTTTTGAGTGGGTTGAGCTAAATTACCTCAGGTTAAATTTTAGGTATGTAACTTGCTGTGTCGACCCCGTCTTGATTGATTGAATCTGATTTGAAGTTTGGAGTTGAAGTTTGGAGTTGATTAAAGTGACTAGAAGCGGTCGAATTTTTAGCCAACTTGGATTGTCCATAGGGTCGGTTATCATGCTCCTGTTTTCTTTGCTGTTCTGTGCTGAGGGTCGAACTGCTATTGATGTAGGGGGTGGATTTTATTGTCCACAATGTGGCCCGAGTTCGCAAGAAATGGGGCTAAATCCTCTTTTTTCTCCGGGTCAGGCGAGTATTTCCAGAATTTTACGTCCAGTCCTGAGTGCACAGGGGTTTGATGAAACTGCCTACAGAGCAGCTCCTGATTTACTTCAAGTTCCAGTCCCCATTCGGGATGGATATAATACTTTCTTGCCAACAGCCTTTAAGCCCCCGGCTTGGTATTTTCAAACGCAAGCCCAACTTCTAGACATTTCACAAATGAGTCCCTTTTTTCAGACTCCTTATTGGGATTACCAGCGTGGGTTCAGAGACCACCGGAGTGCTCCCTGGAGTTATGACTGGCGCCTCGAAAATCCAAATTCTTTTGGGTGGGCTAACCCGTTTGCGATGAATTTTCGGTTTGGGGGATGGCCTCGGCCCGACATGGGAGTGGGCCCACCTGGGGTTACGTATCAGCCTTATGGCCGGTAGGCCTCGTCGGATGAGCCTGTGGCTTGCTATAGTATCGAGATGCCGAGTCATAATTTTGCACAGCTTGGGCAGCTTCGCTTTACCCATATGTCGCGGAGTAACACGCAGAATCTGATTTACGAGAGGAATATACCTCTGATATTAATGTCCTTTTGCGGTTGGCCGCGAAAAAGGGGGGATTCAGTACAGTCTCTGAATGAGACCGTCCTTATTCGTAATATCTCGGAGTGTCTTAATCATGGCATCTTTTAGGGCATCTCTGTGCTTTTCCGTACCTAATAGGTCGTTGGTACTGTTTGTTTCTCTTTTGTTCGTAATTTATTCACTTTAATATAAAAATAAATATGATTTTTTCAATCAATAAACGTACACAAAACTATCTAAAGAACCCCTGAGGTGAAACGTGTATATAAACCGCCTAACTTTTACCCAATAAATCGGTTACTTTTTTGGATCTTTTTCTACTACTGAAAGTGAGTGTTTTTATTCGAAATCTTTAGGATTATCAATAAAAGATCGACTAGGTGAATGAGGACGCGAATCAAGCCTAGTCGCTTCGCGCACTTTTGTCTGTATTGTTGCTTTAACATCGTCTTTAGCGTAAATAACCTTTGTACCATACGCTTCTAATATATCTTCATAAAGTTGATCAACGAGAGATGTTCGAGGTCCGTCTTCGTTGTACAGCAAGATAGAGTATTTCTCAAACTTGGCATTTAGAACTGTTTGAGCCATTGCTGGTAAATCTGGCGGAGGAAGTTTGGCATTCATGTGGCCTTCCATGTATTTTCCAATGGATTCTATCCGATTTTGAAAGCATCCGCTGCTATCGCTAATGAGTTTAAAGTACTCAGGAAGCATGTTTTTTTCTTTAAAATAATTAAAATGACTTTGAAATTGCCTGAATAAATTGAGACTTTCATTTCCTCTAGATTTATGACAATCAATTCTAATCAACGGTTGAAATGGGAAGAGTCGTCTATGTCTAGTATAAAAATCAATTCTATTCATGCCGCAGTCCCTGCTTTTAAGGCTATGAAGACTATTTAAATCGTCTAGAAACTCCCGGGCCTTAGTATATTCGCCTAAAGCCCTTAATATCTCCATATTTATTTCGGTGCGGTCGTCATTCGATTTAACAGCACTAAATATATCGTGTTGGGTTGGATTGCGGCCATGTGCCGAGTTAAATGCAATATCGTAATATCCTAAGTTTTTTTTGTGAACTTGAGTCAACGCTTTTTCTACTTCCACAAAGAATTCAAGGTCTTCTGCACTTGCTGAAATTTCTTTAGAATCATCTGCTCCTTTAAGTGAAGCATGTTCTTCCTTTTTTTGTGGTATACTAGGAGTTAAGTTCTTTTCTATTTTTTTCCATATATTTACATTTTCGTTTAAAATCTTTTCAGCTAATTTTGTATTTATTTTTTTTCCGTTTGCTTTTAAAATAATTTTAACTTTATTTTTTTTATAATCAATTATGAGCGAATTAACAGTTATTTTACTGTTAACCATTTCTTGAATAAATTGAGTGTTATCATCAATATTTTCATTTATCAATCTATTTAATGCATCTTCAGTGGTTATTGAAAAGGCTGAGTTGATTGAAATAATGAAATAACAACTAAGAATTAAAATTAAGAAAATATCTATTTTAAATTTTT
>JANNCA010000139.1:0-2472 GCA_031386075.1 Oligoflexia bacterium | reverse complement strand
CAAAAAGATATAGATAAAAAAGAGTTCAAATATCTTATTTAAGGAACAGAAAGGTCGTGTCTTGTCCGCATGGTTCGTGAGGACGATTGCACCACTGCTGTACTGGATTTTTGGGGGACTGTATAATGAAATTCGGCACTGTTTCAATCAAGTGGCCAAAACAGAAGGTCGGATTTCTAAAAACCTTTGCACCTTTCACATGCCATTGGCTTTGGCCTCAATAGCTGTCAATATCCAAGTGCTCAGGCATTTTTGTACTGGTCTTATTTTTTCTCCATAATCACGCAATCTTTCCAACAAGACACGAAATCGCTTACATCGCTGAGTCAAGCAGATTAAATCGGTGGCTTAGGTGAGGCAGATGCTGCTCCGGACAAACCGGAATTGCTCAAATTTTAAATCTAAATCTATTTTTTTATGGATTTTTAGCAGTAAAATTTTGAATTTTGGTAGAATTCTATTCACAGAACTAACATCTCACCTTGATTTTAAAATTAATACTTCACTTATTTGAAGATATGTTAGGGTAGCGCTTCAATAATTAAATTATTGTCCAAAACCAGACTTTAAATAAGCTTATGTCTTGTTTTCAAGCGCCATTTATGAGATTGGGCCAAGTTTCTCTCATTCCTTAAAAAGGAGAAAATATGTCGTTAAGTTTTTTATGCTTAACCCTTGCAGTGTTGCTTCAGTCCATATCCCCATTGGGAGGTTGGTCTTTTCAAAATTTACATCGGTTCAGAGAAACAGTCAAAAAATTCAGGCATACCAACTCTCCGGCCTTCCAAAAAGATTTTCCACCTGAAAATAGCTTAAATCGGATGATGACTACAACTGATTCAGGTGGGGTAGGATCGGAAAAAGCCGCTTTTCTGCCATCACAAAAAATCAATCCTAAACTTAGCGGAAACTTCAAGCCTGTTTTGGATGAACGTACTGATGACAATTTAGAGGTGATAGGCAATCTACCCGCTGCTCTCAATGGATTATTTGTGAGAAACGGACCCAATCCCATTCATCCATCGCCAAAGCATCATTGGCTTGATGGAGACGGAATGCTTCATGGTATCTATTTTAAGGATGGAAAGGTACGGTACTTAAATCGCTTTGTTCAAACAAGAGGATTTCTTCTAGAAAAGTTTTTTGATGTTAGCCTTTATGGTGGAATTGAAGCCGGACTTCCTTTTCCTTTTAAAAATCCCGCAAATACAGCGGTTGTAGAGCATCATGGAAAGTTATTTGCGTTGTGGGAGGCAGGGTTACCCTACTCAATCAACTCGAGCGATCTCAGTACTATTAGAATGGAGACCTTTGGAGGTCAACTATCTAAGTCATTCACCGCTCATCCTAAAATCGATCCACTGACAGGAGAGCTCCTCGCTTTCTGGTATGGTTGGAGCTTTCTGGGCCCTGAGGTCCACTATGTAGCTTTGAGTCCTGATGGGATTTTAAAGGGTCCACCCATTTCAATTCCACTCAAAAATTCAGTGATCATGCATGACTTCGCTATCACAAAAAATTATACCATTTTTATGGAATTGCCTCTTGTCTTCGACATCTATAAATTTAAACTAAAATACAAACCTGAACTAGGTGCTAGGATTGGAATTTTACCGCGCACCGGCACTGCAAATGATATAAAATGGTTTGATGTTGAGCCTAGTTATGTTTTCCATACGGTAAATGCCTATGAGAATGACGATGAAATCTTGTTGTATGCACTTGCTCACCGGTCCGCTGAGACGGTTGGGGATCCGAGTCTTTACCGATGGAAGTTCAATCTTAAAAGTGGAACTGTAGATGAAGGATATGTCGACGAACGAAAGATTGAGTTTCCAGTGGTTAACCGCAATGTAGTTGGACAACCCTTTCGTTATTTTTATGCTACTTTAAGTGGTCAGGATGCATGGAGCGGTCTCATTAAATACGACCTAGAAAAGAAAGAATCTTCTAGTCTTTTTTTTGGAGACGGTCAGCTTGGAGGAGAGGCGATCTTCGTTCCTGATGCCTCCAGAGGGAATGCCGAGGACAGTGGTTGGATTATGAATATCATTTACGACGCAACAAAAGATAGCAGTGAAGTGGTTATCTATGATGCGGCTGATTTTGGTCAACCCCCTGTAGCTCGCATTTTACTCCCGAGAAGGGTGCCATTCGGATTGCATGGCACTTGGGTAGGTCGGTGACATTTTTTGGGTTCAGTGGAAATTTCGGGTAGAAGATTTTCTCTTGCCTATTGAGCGACCAATTTTCTGGGGGATCAAATTATCCCAGAGTGGCTATCGAAGCGATGAGTTGCACATTCCTGTTTTGCTCGATCAAAAATACGATTGTACTGCGGGCACCAGACTGGAGAGTATGAGTTGATCGGCTAGGCGCCGATCCGGCCTTTTAAACAATCCCCGACGATTGTGATATAGAAAGGCCCTAATGAGTAGTCCCAAAAAGTCTAGAAGGCAGTATGACCTTTAA
>JANNCA010000137.1:0-7628 GCA_031386075.1 Oligoflexia bacterium | reverse complement strand
CCAATCTTTATGATAATTACTATGCTAGAAAAAATCAAACTGAACCCACCGGAAGCAGTCTTCGAGGAATCAAGGCTCCCCCATCCATTGGGCTCTCCAATCTCTACATGAAGGCGGGAAGAAAATCATTTGACTCTTTGCTAGATGGTATTTCTCGAGGAATACTGATTACAGACCTACTAGGACTTCACACCGCCAATCCCGTGACAGGAGATTTCTCCTTGGGAGCTTCTGGGATTCTAATAGAGCACGGCAAACTCACTCAGCCTGTGCGTGGATTTGCGGTCGCTGGTAATGTATTGGAACTTTTTCAAAGAATGACTGATATTAGTAATGATCTAAAATTTTTTGGAAGAATAGGCGCACCTTCCGTTCGATTGAGTGAACTTTCAATCGGCGGCAGTTAAAGGAAAATTTTGGACTGGATGCTATGGAAAAAAAATGCAATTTAGAGTAGGATTTCGAACGGATGTCGGGCGAAAACGTGCACAAAACCAAGACAATGGCGCTGCATTACCCGACTTAGGTCTTTTTCTCGTATCCGATGGCATGGGTGGCCATCGAGGGGGCGAAACCGCCAGCTCTACCGCGGTCGAGCTCATCACCTCGCAGGCCCGTCAGTTCGAAAAACAAACGGACTGGGACCCAGTCCAAGTAATCATTAAAGCCTTTCAATTCGCCAACAAAGCCATTTATGACCGATCCGTGGAAGACCCGAAACTTCAAGGAATGGGAACTACCACCACCGCCCTTTTATTTAAGAACAGTACTTTGACCATTGGCCACGTCGGAGACAGTCGCTGCTACTACTTTCGACCGAATGCAATCTGGCAAGCCACCCGGGACCACTCCCTAGTCCAGGAGAAACTCAGAGCCGGACTCATAGGTCGCAAAGACGTTAAAACGGATCGAATGAAAAATGTAATTACACGTTCAGTTGGATTCGAAAGAGAAGTGCATGTGGAAGTTTATCAAATGCAGGTACAAACAGGAGACACCCTCATGCTTTGTTCTGATGGCCTTTCAGGGATGCTTGAAGATCGAGCCATGATGGACATTGTCCAAGAACAACTCTTTAAACAAGGAGATGCACAAAAAGCAGTCGATGAACTCATTTTAGCTGCCAATGCTAAAGGAGGTGATGATAACATTACCTCTATACTCGTTCAGGTAATATAAATTCATGTCGAATCGCTTCTACACCATTCTCGTCGTTCCCGAAAAAACTTCCCAAGTCAGGCGCCTAGTGGTCCCCAGTTGGCTGATAAAAAGTGCTGCTCTTATCATCGCTTTTGTCATTCTATTGGCTGGTATCATGATCTTTGATTACTGGTATGTGATGAGTCAAATTGGTGAAAATCGACTGCTGAAATTAGAAAATCGGCGGCTCAGACAGCAGGTACAGATATTCCAAAGTAAAATCGCTACGGTTGAAAGCACTATGGAAAGGGTCAAAACTTTTTCAACGCGTCTTAAGGTAATCTTACATGTCGAAGATCAGGGCGCCAATCTGCAGGCCAAACTTCCTGATGCGGGTTCCAACTTTCCGCAGACTCCACCTCAAATCAAACCATCCATTCTATCCCCTTTCGAAACTGAGGCAGCTCTCGACCCAGAGAAAATCGAACTTCAAAAGGAGTACAGCGCCTTGGAAAATAAGATTTCAAGCCTGAATCGAGATGCGTTTAGCACCGAAGAACTTCTTCAGGATCAATATGAAATTCTTTACGATAAAAAAGCTTTCTTAGCGGCACTCCCCACTCGACAGCCTGCCTCCGGATACTTCACTTCAGGATTTGGCGTGAGGACTTCTCCGTATGGTGACCGCGTCAAAATGCACGAAGGTTTGGATATAGCAAATCGTCTAGGCACCCTGATTCGAGCACCTGCTGATGGAGAAGTGACTTTCTCGGACTCAAAAGCTGGATATGGATTAACACTCATTATCAATCACGGCTACGGCATTGAAACCTGGTACGGTCATCTCAGAAAGTTTATCGCCTCTAAAGGTGAAAAAGTAAAACGAGGAACTAAAATAGCACTGCTAGGCAATAGCGGCCGATCGACAGGCCCTCATGTTCATTACGAAGTCCGCGTTCACGGGTACCCAGTCGATCCTCGATCCTATATTTTTGAAGACTCCAATCCCTAAAAGGAGAAACAAAAAGAAGAATCCCTTTTAAGCCCAGTGAAAACTGGTTGCAATGAAATGTTCCCTTTGACAGTTGGCGTCTACATCAGTAGAGTCAGCCCCAAGTTTATGCCCCTGCAGAATATAGCAAAAAAAATATTTGGTACACAAAACGATCGAGAACTTAAGTCGATTTATCCTATAGTCGATCAGGTAAATCAGTGGGAGCCCAAAACACGTGCCCTATCTGATGCACAACTCCAAGGTAAAACGATTGAATTTAGGCAACGTTTATCCCAAGGAGAAACACTCGATCAACTTCTACCTGAAGCTTTTGCTGTTGTAAGAGAAGCTGCGTGGAGAGTCATTGGCCAACGCCACTACGACGTCCAGGTGATCGGCGGAGTCACTCTCCATCGAGGTAGAATCGCTGAAATGAGAACCGGAGAAGGGAAAACTCTGGTTGCCACCCTCCCCTGTTACCTCAATGCACTTGAAGGTAAAGGAGTTCACGTCGTTACCGTAAACGACTACCTTGCCCGGCGTGACTCAGCATGGATGGGGAAAATTCACGGATTTTTAGGCTTAAGTACCGGAATCATTGTCCACGGCCTTAATGATAGTCAGAGGCAACAAAACTATGGTTGCGATATTACTTACGGAACCAATAATGAGTTTGGTTTTGATTACCTTCGCGACAACATGAAATTCAGACTTCAAGATTATGTTCTACGTCCTCTCAACTACGCGATTGTTGACGAAGTCGACTCCATCCTGATTGACGAAGCTAGAACTCCGTTGATCATCAGTGGCCCAACTGAAGATTCTACTGACCTTTACTATAAAATCGACCGCCAAATTATCGCCGATGGTGGACTAGTCAAGGAAACTGACTATACTGTAGATGAAAAATCGAAAACGGCGTCTCTCACTGAAGCCGGCGTGGAAAAGATGGAGAAAAGATTGGGAATCGCCAATCTTTACGACCCAACCCATATTGAAATTCTTCATCACGTGAATCAGGCACTTCGTGCCCACGTTCTCTTTAAATTTGATGTCGACTATGTCGTCAAAGACGGGGAAGTGCTCATCGTAGATGAATTCACGGGGCGCCTCATGCCAGGACGAAGGTGGTCAGATGGACTCCACCAAGCCATCGAAGCTAAAGAAGGAGTCGAAATTGAAAACGAGAATCAGACTCTAGCGACTATTACCTTTCAAAATTATTTCAGAATGTATAAGAAACTCAGTGGTATGACTGGCACAGCGGACACTGAGGCTACTGAGTTCAAACAAATCTATAAACTTGATGTATCGGTCATTCCTACAAATCGTTCCATGGTCCGCAAGGATCATGCTGACGTCATTTACAAATCGGAAATAGGAAAACTCAAATCCATTACAGCCGAAATCAAAAATCTCCAGGAAAAAGGGCAACCCGTTCTCGTAGGAACCGTTTCTGTCGATAAATCCGAAAAACTTTCTGCTTTACTCAAGAAAGAAGGGATTCGGCATCATGTACTCAATGCGAAACAACACGAGCGTGAAGCTGAAATCATTGCCCAAGCCGGTCGCAAAGGGGCACTTACGATTTCTACTAATATGGCAGGCCGTGGAACGGATATTTTGCTCGGAGGAAATCCAGAGTTTTTAGCTAGGTCGGAAATCGGTCCCACCCCAGCGACTGCTTCTGATGAAGAAAAAGCAGATCACGAGAAAAATTACGAAATTATTTTCAAAAAGTGGCAAGAAAAATGTTCTGCTGAACGAGATGAAGTACGAAGCTTGGGAGGCCTTGTCATTCTAGGAACAGAAAGACACGAATCCAGAAGAATTGACAATCAACTTCGAGGTCGTGCAGGACGACAAGGGGATCCAGGGGAAAGTCGATTTTATCTTTCATTAGATGATGACCTGATGCGTATCTTTGGGGGCGTCAATATCGCCCGTTTTATGGAAGAGGACATGCCTATTGAGCATCGCTGGATCACCAAGGCGATTGAAAATGCTCAACGGAAGGTTGAAGGCCACAACTACGATATTCGCAAGCATTTGCTGGAGTATGACGATGTCATGAACCAGCAACGCCAGGTTGTTTACGCATGGCGTAAAGAAGTTCTATCACGTGAGAACTTGAGAGACATGATTTTTTCAATGGTCGACGAAATCTCGGCGGCGATTGCTGAAGACTTCTTTCCTAATGGAAAACTGAAACGAGCTGATGGTCACACTTCTCTGAACATCAAGGAGTTAAACGATGCCATTCAAGTCACCCTTCAGATTCGGAGTCAACTCGACGAAGGAGATATAAACCCCTTCAATCACATTGGATTAAAATCCCAGATACTTAAAATGGCTGAGCAAAGCTATGCTGCCAAAGAAGCCTCAATGGGTCTTGAAGTAGTCAATCAACTTGAAAAAATGATCTTATTAACCACGATCGACCACCTCTGGAAGGACCACCTTTTAGCAATGGATCATCTCCGAGAAGGGATTGGCCTTCAGGGCTATGGTCAAAAAGATCCCCTAATTGAATATAAAAAGCAAGGTTTCAGATTCTTTGAAATGATGATGAATCAGATCACCGGAGATGTGGTTAAAAAACTTTTTGCAGTTCAATTGAGCCCGTCTGAAGTTTTTGAGGAAGACTCCCACGAGGAGGCCAATACGGTTTCCCAGATGCAATACAATATCACGGCAGATGGAAATCTAATTTCTCAACCCGAGCCCTCAAAATTACCGACTTCCCGACCTCAAGGGGCACCCTCTCGACCGGAACTCGACCTGGGCCGAATGGAAGCCTCTCCTCAGCGAATGTCTCTGGAGCGAAAAGCATTTCCAAGCGGACTTGCGCCTGCAAATGCCCCGTCTCCGCTGGGTGGAAGCCCCCTTCTGCGACAAGTACAAACCCAAACTCATGGACCCGGAAATGCCGATAAGGTGGGTCGAAATGACTCCTGCCCTTGCGGGAGTGGCAAAAAATACAAGAAATGCCATGGAGTTTAGGAAAGTTGAAGATTTCCCTCCTGTTCATAAATAGGTTATCCTATGAAGGGAATAGCTCCCGAGGGACCTTCTGGAGATGGAAAACGAAAACAAAAAAGACCTCACGAACCTTTTTGAAATTCAAAGGGAACAAGCTGACTCTGGCCTAGCTCCCCCCCTCCCTGCTGGATCTCTCCTCGAGGAAGTCCCCATTGAAGAAATGAGTAACTTTGAAAGCCTAGAAGATTACTCAGAGGCTCATCCAGAATCTGAGCAGAAACTTCAAGAAGAATCGAATGTGGACGAATTCGAAGTGAGTCCTCCCCCAGGCACGGACGTGAATTCGTTGGAAGCTTTAGAACAACCCCCCCTTTTCAAAGAAACGAGTTTGGAATCACAGGCATTTGACCCTCAGCCTGATCCTCTTACTACGGAAACGCCACCAAAACCCCTCAGCACTTTGGATCAAGTCAAAAATTTCTCTGAAAAAGTGACCCTAGGTTTACCGAATGTTCCTGCCGCATTTCCTTTTAGTATTCTCATTCATGGCTTTTTACTTCCTGAAGAGAAAGAAAAGCTTCTCGACCTTTTATCTAGAGAAAACATGGGCATCCGAGAAATAGATCTAGAGCCCCAACTGACTGGGGATCGCATTCTGATTCCGAGAATCAGCGAATATGCCGCTATTCTTATTGTTCAAGCTCTCCGAGGGATTCGGGGGGAAATTAAAGTAGGCCCATCCGATACGATTTTTTCCACTATCGACACCCGTGCAGATCAGACGGAAGAAGTCCTCGCTTCAGAAGTGAAAAACGAATCTGCCATGAATTCTGAAGTTTCCCATCCAGCCGAAAACCTCCCCGTCACCTCCGAAGATCGCCTTCCTCATGTGCCACGCTTTACCGTCATCGACGCCATTACTGCAACGGCTGCCCTCAAGTCCAGCGTCGTTGAAACAGAATCTACCCCAGAATATCAGGAAGTCGTAGAAGCCCTTCAAAGAGAGATCAAGTACAAAGCTTATCGAAAAGGGGCTATTGGCGTCGTGAATTTTAAAATTCAGCTCACCTTTCTTTCCTCTCCTAGCCATTACCGGCTCCAAGCTATGGGTTTAGCCATTCGTCCGATGACACATCTCGACACCCTACCACCTCCTCGCCCCAATCAGCCTGCTTCGGCTTAACATAAGTGCTTACGATTTTGGATTTTGCTCTATTTTCTTCTTCGTGTTATTCTTATTCTCTGGGGACGATCCGGCTTCGACGAGAGTTCTGACGTCCCAGATGCATGTCGAGGCGCCACAGGCCTCGTAAAAAGTGGCAAACCTAATTGGCAACGAACTTGCCATGGCTGCTTAATAGTTAACTCTATTTAAGTGCCACGTCCTCCCTAACCGCGCCCGTAAGTCAGGATAGGACGTCATTGTTCGGGCTAGCTCTTACGATCTCGCAGATGTTGCAGGAGCGAAACTAAAGTCCGCGGAGGGTTGACGCAGTTTGCTTATGGACGTCGGAAACCCAATCTAAAACATAAGATACACATGTAGACTCTGGAGACAAACGACTTTCGGACGTGGGTTCGACTCCCACCGTCTCCACCAGTTTTGAAACCATGAAATGGGCCTAAGCGGTTGAAACGATTCAACAGTGCTTAGGCCCGATTGGTTTTCGTGGTTCCGTGGTGTTTGTGTGATTTCAGGGGCTTATGAACATCTGTAACTTTTTTCATTTCATCAACTGGACTGCGATTTCGTCGATTACAGCGCTCATTGTAGCGGTCCGCGGTCTCCCGCAGATCGACAGATGGCTTAGGGCACCAAAAATAAAATTATCATTATGCGAGCCGACGGTTTCGAACGATCAAACCTATTGGCATATCGAGATCACCAATTCCGGGGGTACGGCAAAGGATCTCGCACTCTATGTGGTTGCGAGCCGAGATATAAGCAGTCCGAGTTTTAAATTTCGACCACGAGTTCGACTGCTTTGGCCCTACGAAAATCCGAACCTCAGTATTCCTCCGGTCAGAGATATTCAAACTCACGACCTGTGCGATATTTTTTCGACGGAAGCTACTGGAAAATTTCATGTCGAACTTCTCCCTCATTGGCTAAATCAAGGCATGGAAACGTTACCTCTTGAGATTCAGATCAAGGCTTTCGCCGAAAATTATGATTCATCGACGATCACTATCAAAGTCGATTTGGACAACACTGTGTGGAAGCTTCAACAGGTGTGAGGATGAAAGTCACCGAGAACTACAAAATCTGCTATCCAAACCCGCTCAACTTGAAAGCGGGCGACCAGATCCAACTCTTCGAGAAGGATAGCCCAGAGAAATGGCGCGACTGGAAATGGTGCAAAGACTCAACTGTACTGCGGGCACCAGACTGGAGAGTATGAGTTGATCGGCTAGGCGCCGATCCGGCCTTTTAAACAATCCCCGACGATTGTGATATAGAAAGGCCCTAATGAGTAGTCCCAAAAAGTCTAGAAGGCAGTATGACCTTTAA
>JANNCA010000105.1:0-4755 GCA_031386075.1 Oligoflexia bacterium | reverse complement strand
TTTTAACGACATTTATCGTACCATTGGCGGTATTGGGATCTTTTGGTTCTGTTGAAAAACGACAAAAAGAATTCTATCTTCTTATGCTGGCCTTAGAAACAGGAATGCTAGGGGCATTTGTAGCGTTGGATATTTTTCTTTTCTATGTTTTTTGGGAGTCAATGTTGATTCCGATGTATTTCTTGATCGGGATTTGGGGTGGCAAAGATAGGATTTTTGCTGCAATGAAGTTTTTTCTCTATACATTGGTCGGTTCCCTTTTAATGTTAGTAGCTATCTTTTATCTTGCTTATCAGCATAAACTTCAAATGGGCACCTACTCTACTCTGATCACTAACCTTTATCACTTACAAATTCCTGGTGGGGGCTTCTGGTCTGTTCAGAATTTATTGTTTTTGGCTTTTGCTTTGGCGTTTGCGATTAAAGTGCCCCTTTTTCCCCTTCACACTTGGCTGCCAGATGCCCATGTTCAGGCTCCAACTGCAGGGAGTGTTATTTTGGCTTCTGTACTATTGAAGATGGGAGGTTATGGATTTATCCGATTTGGAATTCCATTGTTTCCTTCGGCTGTGGCTTACTTCCAACTCACGTTTATGGTTTTGGCCTCGATCGCAATTATCTATGGAGCTTGGGTTGCGATGGTTCAGTCGGATATCAAAAAATTGGTAGCCTATTCTTCAGTGAGCCACATGGGATATGTTGTTTTGGGGCTTTTTTCTTTGAATGAGTTAGCTGTCACGGGCTCTCTCTATCAAATGCTAAATCACGGAATTTCAACTGGAGCCCTTTTCCTATTAGTGGGTATGATTTACGATAGGCGCCATACCAGAGAAATTTCAGCTTTTGGTGGCATTGCTCGCGTGATGCCGCTATTTGCGGTTGCTTTTATGGTCATTACACTTTCATCAATAGCATTGCCTGGAACGAATGGGTTTGTTGGAGAGTTTCTGATCCTCCTGGGGGCCTGGAAGGTGAGCCCATGGATTGCTGCGATCAGCGCTTTTGGCGTGGTTTTTGGAGCTGTTTACATGCTGTGGATGTTTCAAAGGGTCATGTTTGGCACTGTGAACCATCCCGAGAATGAAAAGTTGGCCGATCTTTCCCGGAGAGAAATAGTCGTGCTTTCGCCACTGATTGTGGCTGTTTTCGTAATGGGGGTATTTCCGAATATTTTTTTAGATAAAATGGGGCCTTCCATTCAAAGATTTTTATCCCATGTTTCTATCAGTGGGTCCTCAGCCTACGCAGGGCCCGTTAGGACATCTACTTCAAAGATCTTAACTTCCGTCTTAAGGAATTAATATGAATACGATTCGTCCCGAGTTACTCAGCTTAAGTTCTGAACAGTTTCATTCACTGCTACCTTTTTTCTGGGTATTTGGTGGCACACTCATTGCTGTTTTAGGTTGTGTATTAAAGGTAATAAACCCGAAGTGGCCAGTATTTTTAGTTGCTTTAGTGACTTGCGTTGCTGGTATGCTAACTTCGTGCGGATTACTTTCTGTGAGTCCAATTTTTTTATTTAATGGGATGATGGTTTCTGATTCCTATTCTAATTTTTTTAATGTCATTTTTTCGGCTGCGGCACTTTCTACAGTACTAGTCTCATTGAGATATCTTGATAAAGAAGGATTGCAGCACCCAGAGTATTTCGTCTTACTTCTTTTTGCCGCTCTAGGGATGATGTTAATGGCTTCTTCTCTTGATTTGATTGTCTTATTCATTGCTTTAGAATTGATGTCGTTACCTATCTATATTTTGACAGGATTTCGTCGCACAGATCGGCGTTCAAATGAAGCTGCCATTAAATATTTTATTCTAGGATCAGCTGCGTCGGCCGTATTCCTCTATGGCAGTGCTCTGCTTTATGGCGCTACGGGAGCGACTGGAATTAAAATGATTTCTGCCTATATTCAAAATCATCCAGAAGGTTTAACGCCGGTATTTGGTTTAGGTGTTGGACTTGTTCTTTTTGGCTTCCTGTTTAAAGTTGCTGCAGTTCCTTTTCACATGTGGATGCCTGACGTATATGAGGGTGCTCCAATTCCTATTACTGGATTTATGACAACGGGTCTTAAAGCAGCGGCATTTGCAGCGTTTGTTAGGGTTATGATTTCTATAGGCTATTCCAAAATCGAGTTCAATTCATTGACCCACTTGGGATTCCTCCAGGCTCATATTCATGACATTTTATGGTGGATGGCTGTTTTGACTATGGTAGTTGGCAATTTTGTGGCACTGACTCAAACTCAGATGAAAAGAATGCTTGCTTATTCTTCAATCGCACACACCGGATATCTTTTGATCGGAATTATTTCTGGGCCTCAAGGTGACCTTGGATTCGCTCCTAACGTTCTTTATATTGCTGTCTATGCTATCATGAATATGGGAGCTTTTGTGATTTTGGCTCTTTTATCGGCCAGAGGAGATACAGGGTTGAATCTTGCAGATTTTTCAGGAATGTCTCAGCGACACCCCTGGTTGGCTTTTTCAATGGCAGTTTTTTTACTTTCTATGGCAGGGATTCCTCCAATGGCAGGTTTTGCTGCCAAATATTTGTTGTTTTATTCTGCAGTTCAGGCAAATGAAATTTCTTTGGTTGTGATTGCTGTGCTTTGCAGCGCAGTTTCTGTATATTACTATTTGAGAGTTATTGTTTATATGTATATGCGGGATTCTATAGGGAGTCCGGCAACCTTGCGTGTTTCAATTTGGGCTGGTTTCGCCTTAGTTGCAATGGTGGTTTTAACAATTCAAATTGGGCTGTCGCCTGGCCAGCTTGTGGAAGTTGTAAAAAGGGTTGTGATCGACATTTGAATTAGGAAGAATTTGCTTTGAACATCCATGGAGGGATGAGCATAGATGAGTCTACCCCAGGTTGGCGCTAGACTGACTTATAAAGTTAAGTTGTCGTCTGGACGTATTATAGGCCCAATGAACTTGGATCGAGTTCGCCTCCTTATTCTCAAAAATCAGATCATAGGTATTGAGCTTGCCCGAGAATATCCACTGGGAGAGTGGAAGAATATAAATCTAATAGCAGAAATTGCTGAGCTACTTGCCTCCTATGCTGCTGGAAATTTAGGTGGCACCCATGAAGCGCTGCCCATTGATTTTGTTGATCCCCTTGCACCCACGGCATTGATGCTTTTGCAGTCCTTGGCATTGATGCCACTTCCTGACCGGAAAATTAATTCTAAAGAAGAGCTAAAATTTGAGTCTGTTCGAGCGCCGATTGAGGGTGACCTAGAAGAACGGACGCAAATGGATGTGGGGGATTCTTCTATGGACGAAGTTCCTGCCGATGATGAAAGTACTCGGATTTATGTGCCTCAAGGCCAAGGGAGTGACAGGAATTCTGATTCGGTTTTGGAAGTTCAGGAGGTTTTTGAGGAAAACCGAGATGACCTTCCTTTGCGGCAGATGAGTCAGGAGAAGACCGTTGTTTTTCAGAGGTCAACGAATAGTCCGCAATTACCTGGAAAGAGGGCTTTGAAAGCTAAAGATCTTGTTAAGAACGTATGTCTTGCGGTAATATTGGGGTATTTTGGTTATTTTGTTTTGTTGGCTGAACCAGATCGAAATAATCTTACTCGCATTGAACCAATCCGCCCAAAACTGCCTTCTTATGTAAATGGAGGCTCTGATCCGAATAAAAGCATTCAAATTTATAACGAAGCAATGAAGTATTATTTGTTAGATACGGTAGTGGGGTACAAAAAATCAGCAGAAAAGCTTCGATTGTCGGCTGGCCTCGACGTCAATAATGTAAAGGCTCTTGCTATGCTGGCTTCTAGTTATTTAAATTTAATAGATTCTTCTAATAAAGATGAAAATTATTTTTCTGTAATTTCAAAGTTAATCGATATGTCCAGGGCAAAAGCTATTGATTTGCCTGAAACTGTAATTGCCGATGTTGAATTTTTCCTGGTCGTCAATAAGGCGGAAGCTGCACAGAATAGAATTGTTGAGTATACTAAGGCACATGTAAATTATGGAATTGAAATGTTTTTCTACTTGTCTATGACTTTTTATGCAAGAGGAGATCCGGGGATGGCCGCCCGATATCTGAGTCAATTCCCAGATAACAAGGTTTTTAGTTCTAAAATCTATTACCTTAGGGGCCTTGTGGCGGAAAGTCTTCATGACTCAGATGCGGCTTTGCAGGAGTATCGGAAAGCAGTTCGATTCAATTCAGAGCATGCGAAGTCTCATCTAAAAATTGCAGCATTGTTAAACAAACAGGGCAAGCTTAGAGACGCCGGCCAACATTTAGAGTTTTTAATGACTCATTCTATCTTGTTGAGCCCAAGAGAGTTGGGAGAATCATACTACATTCATGCACAACATGCTGAGTTGTATCAAAAATGGGATCTGGCCCTGGGTGACGTAGAGCGCGCTACAAAACTGGATCCTGATAATCATGATTATTTACTCGAACTCTATACTTTGAGAGCTCGTCAAGGGGAGTCATTGAAGGCGGCCCAGAAACAAGCTCGTATGTACTATTATCTAGGTGAGGGAGAAAAGTTAATACAACAAGGAAAGTATCAGGATGCATTAGTTCCATTTTTGCAGGCGCGGCAAGCAAACGAGGAGTCGGTCATTCCGTTGGTAAAGATGGGTGACATGTTTACCTACCTTCATGACATTGAAAACGCGAAAAGAAATTATAAATTTGCGGCTGATCGGGCTCCTGAAAACATTTCTGTCTGCTCTAAGTATATTCAAACTTTAATTCAAAGCTATGAATGG
>JANNCA010000390.1:0-1800 GCA_031386075.1 Oligoflexia bacterium | reverse complement strand
TATTGATACGGGGACCACTTCCTATATTATGGTGAATCATCGTCTGCAATCGGGACGCCTCTTGCTCTGTACTTTCCAAAGTTTTAGGGGCCCATTTTTCTGCCCCTTCTTTCTTTGCCTGTTCGATTACCTTTAGACTCTCACCCATCGCAGTTTGTCGGGTTCCATCGATTCTCAACCGAGTATAAAGCTTGATCAACTCACTGCGATCCTCACTTGAGATCTCAGGTCGCCCTTTTTCTACGGCAAGAGTTGTATCCATGAGTTTTTCATCAGCCGTTTGAAAAGATTTTTTAAAAAATTGGGGGGCCTGAGCTTCCATCGCTTCATCTCTGACAGCAATCACTTCCTTTAAGGAGTTTCGAGTGGAGTCAGCTAGTTCCTTGGCGCGATTTAGGTAGGCATAACTCAAGGAGATCTTCGAAAGTACATCTTGATTCGACTTGTCCTCTGATCTCAAATCTTGTGCTTCCTTCAAAGCCTTTAAGCTCTCAGAAAAATGGCCAGGCGCGAGAACATCTACTTGATTCACTCTGGATTGCGCAAAACTATTTCGCAATCGGGTCATTTCAGCTGTCGGGTCAGTTGAGTCAGGAATTTTAACAACATTGAGTTTTTCACTAGAACAACCGCTTAGATAAAGAGAAAATATCAGACTCCCGAGCAAGAAAAGGCCATCTTTATGAATTCTTTGCATTTCAGCACCCTCCAGAAAAACTCGTTGTAAACTCAGGAATAAGCAAAGATTGGGCCGTAGGCGTCGGTAGTTTTGAATTTCTTATTCTTTTTGCGATGTGTAATACTCGTAATTTCCTTCATAGATTCGCATCGCACCATGGTCTACCTCAAAAACTCGCGTTGCAATGGAACGTAAAAAATGCCGATCATGGCTCACTAAGAGAACGGTGCCATCAAAATTTTGAATCGCCTTCAACAAGATCTCCCGGGATCGAATATCTAGATGATTAGTCGGTTCGTCTAGAATGAGTAAATTAACCGGTTGGGCCAAAATAGTTGCTAGGACTACACGGCTCTTCTCGCCTCCGGATAAAATCGCAATTTTCTTGTAAACATCATCTCCGCTGAAAAGAAATGCCCCCAGTAGATTTCTAACAAAACCAATCGTAGCCATTGGAATTCGATCATGAACTTCCTCATAAATTGTTTTGCTCGAGTTCAAAACTTCAAGTGAATGCTGGCTAAAGTATCCAATCGATACACTCGCACCTACAGCAACAACTCCTGAAGTCGGTTCTGTTTGCTGACAAATCGTTTTTAAGAATGTTGATTTTCCAGCACCATTCACTCCAACCACTGCAATTTTATCTAAACGTCTGACGACCCCGCTCACCCCACTAAAGACAGGACGAGTCGTACCATCGATCAGAGTCCAGGACTTAGCCAGATTTTCAACTTTGACTACATCATTTCCGCTTCTTGGGGCCGTCGGAAAATCAAATCGAACGGTCCGTTCTTCAGTAGGTATTTCAATTCGATCAATTTTATCTAGTTTTTTTACCCGTGACTGAACCTGAGCCGCATGGGAGGCTCTAGCAGCAAAACGGGCTATAAACTCTTCTTCTTTAGCAAGCATATCTTGCTGTTTAGAGTGAGCCGCCAGAAGTTGATCTCGACGAATTTCTCGCTCCCGAAGATAAAATTCATAGTCTCCACTATAAGTAGTAATCGCCTTATTCGCGACCTCAACAACTCGGGATACCAAGCGATTCATAAAATCCCGATCATGACTGGTCATGACTAGAGAACCCTTAAAGGCTGCTAACCACTCCTCGAGCCAGA
>JANNCA010000359.1:0-4730 GCA_031386075.1 Oligoflexia bacterium | reverse complement strand
AAATTGAAGCCAGCTATGAAAATGGCGTTCTTCAAATTGCCATTCCAAAAGCTGAAGACTCTAAGTCCAAGACAATCTCTATTAAAGAGCAAAAAGGCGGGCTATTTAGCAGGCTCATCAGCCATGCAACTCACGACACGTCGAAAGAGATGAAAGACACTAAAGAAGTAAAATCAGAAAAAGTTGCCTGAAATCAAATCGGAATAGGTCAATCAAGGGCGCGGGCTACTTCTCACCGCGCCCGATTTCCTTTTTCTCCTGTGGTTTTTGAATCACCAGCCCTCGGACACTGGCCAACAACTCTTCACTCGGAGGAGAAATCAAACCTCGACTCATAATTCTCTCCTGCGGAATTCGAACAATCAAAGTGACGCTGGTTCCAACCACTCCTGCTGCGGTAAGAGTACCCCCGTGAGCCTTGATAATTTTATGAGCTAGGGTCATGCTAAGTCCCGTTTCGCTGATCCAGTGCTTGAGTATGTCCTGCTCGGGTCCTCCTGAGATCGCTCGACCACTCTTGGTCCGATCTGCATCCTGAATTACGATTTCTACTCCGCGAAAGGTTCCTGCGCCGTGACTGATCGCATTCACTCCAATCACTAGGCTCCCGCCTTTCGGGACCGTGCTGATCACTTTGGACAAAAGTTGAACTAAAACTCTCTGAAGCCGCTTCGCATCCACCAGAACCCATACTGGTATCGGAGGAACGGTTACGGTCATTTTCCTTCCGAACTCAACTCCCATCACCGTTCTGGAGACATCCGAAAGGATATCAGACAAATCCACCGTAGTTTCTTCTAAACTCGATTCAAGGCGATTAAAATCAACTAGGTCATTGAGATCGTCTAAACTCCCGGAAAAAATAGCCAACCCTCTGCGAACGGATTCAGCCGCTTCAATTTGTTGAGCTTCATCTGCCTGTTGCACGCCTGAACCCGATAGGAGGTGTTTCCCCGCCTGAAGTAAAACAAGAGGAGTCTTTAGGTCGGCCACAACATCTAAAATAAATTTATGACGATCCCGCATATAAGTCTCGACCCCTTGAGCCAGCTGGTGCAGGGTAGACTGAATCTCCGCATAAACCCCAGTTAACTGAACTGAAGTATTGGGCACTGACACTCCCGGATGAATCGACTTGGCGTAGCTGTGGAGTCTTCGAACTGGCTTCACATAAATAAAATAATCCCGCATCAAAAGTCCTAAGAAAAGTAAAAAAATTCCACCCCCAACAGCTAAAAGAAGCATCGCGGACTGTGCATCTGAACGAGAAGAATTCACCTTTAAAGAGGCAATTCTCCCTTCAGTACTCTTCTCTAAATTAGAGAGAGTGAAAAGAATTCGATTGTTGATTTCCTGAATTTCAGACTTTGTATAAGCATCCTGAGAAAAGAGCATGGGTTCAATTCTAGCACTCGCAACCAAAAGCTCCTCAATCTGCTCTTGCATTTTGAGAGTCTGCATTCGCTCTTCTGAAGTTGAATCGAGCTTCTCTAACTCACTCACCCCATCTTTAAAAGAATTTTTCAGGCGACCCTTAATTTCTACAATTTCTTGAGAAGTGAGTTTTCTGAAGCCGGCACTCAGTCGCCGATATCTCTCGAGACTCAGACTGAGGGAATCCAATAATTTCTCTCGTTGATAGAGTGGCTGAATAATTGCGGTTCTTTGGTTCAGATCTCGAAGGGCTTTCCAGTGAATCAGAACCATGGACCCCAATAAGGCGACTAATACGACCACCATCCAAAACGAAAATTTTTTTATCACAAAAATCCCCTTTCCCTGCTCAGCTCGCTTTTCTTGAGATCGTTATTGTACTCAAAAAATAGCTTAAGACTACTAGCAAATGAATATCCGACCGAGCAAGAATCAGTTTCTTAAGTTCCTAAAAATTCATTTTTCTACAGTAGCTTGGTTAACCTAAGGAAGAACTGCCTTCCTCCAAAGTAGTGGGATCCATTGTATCCGTTTGCGATCGTAATAGCATATCTATTATCCAAGACATTCAAAACATCAGCGGAAAGCCTAAACTGAGACAGCCAGCTACTTCCATGAAACTCATAACCCACAGTCGTATCCGCAGTAAAGTGCGAAGGAAGATTATTTTCCTTATCATGATTCGTTCTAAGCCCACTCCCAAAAACCCCTTGACCTGACCACCAGAAGTGGTTTTTCGCATAGGTCAACCCGCCATTGGCAGTATGTTCCTGAGCATGGTCTAACCATTGATATCCATCAGAATGTGGAATTTCAGCAGCCCAAGCTCCACCACTAATCCCCTTGCCCTTGGCAACTCCATAAGTATAATTAAAGTATTCAGCCCAATCTTTGGTCAACTGCCCCTTCACGGACAACTCTAACCCATAGGCAAAACCTTTTACGTAATTAAAAGGCTGAGCAATCAAAGTATTAAAGAGTTGTGCATCATCCAGCAAATTAGTCGCATCTCGATAATAGAGATTGAGAGAAGCCACCTGATTACCTAACAATTGTTGAGCAATTCCTACTTCATAAAAATCATCCACTTCAGGCTTAATATCGTAGAAGATTGGATTCGGATTACTTCTACTATAGGTCGCTCTCAGGTTTTCAATCGGTGCAGGCTGAAAAAGCTTCCCGTAAGATGCGTGAAGCTGGGTCGTGTCCGTCAGTCGATAGCTCAAGCCAACCCTGGGCTGAAACAAGAAGTCATTCGTACTGGCGTCACTAAAGCGATATTGAGCCGCATCAAACCTTAGGCCTGCATTAAGAACAAGAGGCTTAAAAATAGTGTAATCATCTTGAACGTAAATCCCCTCAGTATAACCTCGATACGGATCACTCTGACCATAGCGAGCTGCATTCAGATCCCTTTGAATCGTAAAATTACCCGATGCCTCTGAGGCTTGAAGTTGAAAACCTGCTTTCAGCAAATGATTTTCATTGGGGCGTGTAGCGTAGTCCCCTTTCAGACCTAAATTATTTACCCGACGATTTTGAGCAAAAGAAGTCGCATTCGAAGTTGCAATATAATTCGCTCCGGGTGTTTTCGTAAATAGATCATTCGTCGGATCATTGGTCACAACAATAGACGAGTACTTATAGTAAGGAGAGAGTTGTAAAAAAGACCTCTCCGATAAAGTATGCTTCCACACCACTTGTGCATAGGAATTGATCTCAGACTGGGTGTCATTCGTATTAGAAGGAACATAATTAAAGAGAGGGGCTCCATTTTCTCCTTCATTCAAGTATTCGTCCACATAACCTACCTGGAAATAAGGATCCTTAGGAGAGAATGACGAAGGAAAAGTCGGAATTTGAAGGTTATTCTGAGAATTTGAGACAATAAAAGAAAATTTATTACTATTGTCTGCCTGCCAATCGACCTTAGCAAACTCACTATTTCCCATCGCTGCATTATGAATAGAATCTTTTCCGCCCTGAAGCTGATCCAGAAGCCCTGTTCCTTGAGGATGAGGTGTATCCACTCCACGATCGGTACTATTATAATTCAACGACAAAAAGTAATGAAGGCTGCCAGACTCGTTAGACCCGCCATAGAGGAGATGAGGAGAGGTCGTATTATAAGACCCGTAATTCAGCTCTAGTTCTCCACCGGGTTTCTCAGGACCCGTTTTGGTCACAATATTCACCACGGCGCCGAGCCTCTGACCATACTCAGCAGGAATCCCCCCTGTAATCACTTCCATATGATCGATATTTCTTGGGCTGAGGGCCTGACCAAAACTATTAGAAGGAGATTCGGGCAACTGCACCCCATCGACTTGGTACTGAATATTCCCGTGATGCCCTCGGAAAAAAAGCTGTCCAAAAGGTCCTGCTACAACTCCAGGCCCAGTCGCCGCTAAAAGCTTTGGCAGCGAGACTTCGCTCCCCTGAGTGAGGTGCCGAATCTGATCCTGATGAATTTCCGTCTGACTCACCGAAGCCAAAGGAAGCGCCATTTGCCTCTTCGCTTTAACCTCTAAGACCATCTCCTGAACCGCCGAACCATCCATGTTCAAACGAGCATCTGCGACGGTATTTACTCCAGTACTGACATGAATGTCTTTAAAGGACGTCTGCCCTTCAGAAACGACTGAAATTCGATAGTTCCCTGTTTGGACTGGAAAAAACTGATAATCCCCAGTGATCGAAGTCTGGGTCTGAGCTACGGACTTTCCACTCTCATCGATCAGCTCGACCTTCGCTCCCGAAGCCATCACTCCATCCCGATCCACGACGGATCCAGAAACAGAACCATGAATTCCGGCCCAGCTAGGAAAAGCACAAAGAACCAGAAGCAAACCCACTAAAACTGGAAAATTACTTCGACAATTGTAAATCATTTGGAAGTCTTTATAGGATATTGATCCCATTTGCAAATGATTTGCAATAGGGCGCCAAAACTGACAACTGACCCAATAGGAGCGCCCTTCCAGAACTTACGTTAAAAATCGCTTCCGCTCTTGAGGTGAAGGCACCCGACAATCCTCATTCTTCCCAAACCAATGGTAGCGACGAGAGGCAAAGAAATCATAAAGAAGATCTCTCACCCCTCGAGGGATCACAACCCCCAGGAGTAGAATTTGCCACGGACCAGAAATTCTAGACACAATCCTCAAAATAGCCTTAGACTTCGTATGGACGCCACATTCATCCAGTAAGACGATCGACTTCAGCTCTCCGCATCTCAGGCTTGGCTCTAGCTTTTCAGAAGCAACAACCCCTTGGAGCGGAGCAAAATTAAAAAC
>JANNCA010000345.1:0-4091 GCA_031386075.1 Oligoflexia bacterium | reverse complement strand
ATGCACAAACTGATTTTATAATTTCATCTGTTAATTCTCTCCATGCTCTCACTCCATAGGTAAATATTTCAGTCATGTCTTTGAATACGCGTCCTGATAAAAAATTGCTCTTTAAATATCCCCATATTTGTTCAATAGGGTGGAGCTCAGGAGAATAAGGAGGAAGCAAATAAAGCGTTACATTTGAAGGTACTATCAAATCCTCCGCTACGTGCCATCCTTCTCCGTCGACAAGCATAATTGCATGAGCTTCAGGAGTGACTTTTTTACTGAAATTTTTTAAAAATTGATTTATTACTCGAAAATCCATGCCGTCATATATGAGAGAATATTTATCCTCAGTATTTGGATTGACTGCGCCAATAAAGTAGGCACTTTTAAAGCCATTTTGTCGAATGTGGGTTGGTCTCATGCCTTTCTCTGTCCAGACCTCCATTATAATGGGGTTATTTTTTGGATGTTGGGGGCGAGGCTTCACGTGACTGAGTTTTAGTTTTTTCATAAGTGCATGAATACCGCTATGAGAATACTTGACATTGAATTTTTTCTTTACCAGCGTTACCAGGTCTGAAATGCGATATCTCGAGAGGATTCCCTCTGGATCTGGTCCTGCAATAATTTCGGCCCTTAAAACAACACCGCACTCAAATCGAAAACGCAGGCGCATAAAATCGCCCTCTATATCCGTGTATCTGACTGGAATCGTTCATTGCGCAAATTGCGGTGAACGTATGGTCGGAAAATCCGCTCACGGTAGAAACGGAAAGATCGCCTATTACGAGCATGGAAACTCTACAAAACGGCAGGGCTGTTTAGTCAAACAGACCTATGATTGTAAACCGTTCCGGCTTCAGGCCAAAAAGCTAGAACCTGCTGTCTGGGAAATTATCTCGAAGTATCTCAAAAGCCCAAAGGCCGCTGGGGAACTTCTGGGTGCAGCTAAGGCGGTGCACTGGGAGGAGTCGAAAACTTCGGGGAGTACGAAGCTCCAACAGAAGATGAGAGAACTCGAAGGACAGATGGAGAAAATGGAGGCGCTAAAGAGTGAGGAACAAACTCGTTTAGGTGACTTGCAAAGAACGGAAGGGTCCACGGACCAAGTTGCGCCTTCGGGTAACCCCAAGGGCGAATCAATTCAAGGGAAGGTCATCCGAACGCTCGTGCGGCGCATTGAGATCCTCCCTGAAGAATTTCGACTGCATCTCTACGTGGGAAGGAATTATATTGAAGGGTATGCTCTGCCGCTTCATTGTTCAATCCTTGGTGTGTCCTACAACGTAGGACGTTGAAGATTCTCCCAATGCCGTTATTAAAGGTATCTGTTATTAACGAATTTTGATATAAACGTTAATATCGGGTGTATTGAGTAACGATTTTTGATATTTTTGTTAATACTGACATATCTTACTAACAGATTGGACCAACTTGGCTATGAATTTGGAAGAAAAGAAATTTAGGGCAGGACGTTATCTTCAGCAACCAACCCAGTACAAAGCATTTATTCCAGAAACTCTGCCTCCAAATCCTACCCTTCACTTAAGCTCAGAACTCATAAAGCTTCTCTCAGAAGCAGATAGGAAATTGGGGGAACTTAATGGACTTGTTTCAATCATCAAGGACCCCGATCTTTTTGTGTACCTCTACATTCGCAAGGAAGCGCTTCTAAGCTCTCAGATAGAGGGAACACAGTGTTCGTTGGAGGATGTTCTTACAACAGAACATGCGGAAGAGCGTGTAAACGACATTGAAGAAGTATCGAATTATGTTGCAGCGATGAACCAGGGGTTAGAGCGAATCAAGGACCTTTCAGTTTCAAATCGTATGATTAAAGAAATGCATAAAATCCTCATGCGTGGCGTAAGAGGATCTCAAAAAACTCCTGGAGAATTCCGAACTTCTCAAAACTGGATTGGCAGGCCAGATGCAACGTTAACAACCGCTGAATTTGTTCCTCCCCCGCCCCATGAAGTAATCCGCTGCATGAGCGATTTGGAAAAATACGTTCACAGTGAGGATGGGCTACCACCGCTAATAAAAGCGGCCCTTGTTCACGCACAATTTGAAACTATCCACCCGTTTCTCGATGGAAATGGACGGCTAGGACGTCTTCTAATTACCTTCGTGCTTTGTAGTTGGGGAGTAATTGAAAAACCTCTCCTCTATTTGAGTTATTTTTTTAAGTCTAACAGAACCGAATACTATAGCAGGTTGATGTCTATTCGACTGAAAGGAGAATGGGAGGAGTGGATTATCTTCTTCCTTCGTGGTGTAGCTGAAACAGCTCAGATGGCAAGTACTGCAGCAGTTGAAATACATAAACTGCATTCAAAACATCTCGAACTTGTCCAACAGAAGAAAGGAACAAATCTCTTAGGGCAAGTCTTTCATCAATTTTGTCTTCACCCGATACAGGGAATGCCCGATCTTAAAAAATCGTTGGAAAAATCAACTTTTCCAGCAATTCAACGTGCTTTAGACAAATTAATTGATTTAGGGGTTTTGAAAGAGACAACAGGTCTACAAAGAAATCGTCGATATGCTTATTTTGAATATTTGAAAATTCTGACTCGAGATACCGCCACAAGTTCTGGATAGATTAGCATTGTTAGCAATGTTTTCTTATGGTTGGAGTGATAGGGATTGAACCTACGACCCTCCCCGTGTGAAGGGGATGCTCTCCCACTGAGCTACACTCCAACAAAAATGAGCACTCTTTTGGGTGAGACGAAAGGGTGCTGTCTAGAACCATAGGCTAGAGGTAATCCGTTTTCGATCCGTTTTCAAGTAGGAAAGAGATCCAAGTAAAGATGGGTCGAATTTGTCCCAGCCCGAGTCATTGGGGCTATTACTTCGTAAATTGCGCCGCCTAGGTTCGGCTGCAAAGAGCTAGTGGGATCGTTGGGCTGCGTAGGGGACAAGTCTTTTAATTTACGAAAACGAGAGTCAAGAATTGAAGTCTTCCCGTAACCTTGAGGAATGTCCAAAACGTATTGAGGGAGGGCGGGCCCAGGGAGGGCGCCCTTCAATTGAGAGAACAGCTCCTTACCCTTTTCAATACTCATACGAAAGTGGAAGGTTCCTGGCGTCCAGTCAGGGTGGTGTAGATAAAGGGGGATGACCCCAATTTCGTACAACTCCTGGAACAACGATTGTAAGCATTCACTTGAAGATCCAAAAGTAAGACAATTGACGCCACTCAGTAAAACAGTTTGATTCAAAAGGGTTATACCTGATTTTCGCAGAGCCTTGAGAGCGCTCCGGGCTTCGAAGGTAAGTTCTTGAGGATGGTTAAAGTGGCTGACTAAGGTGACCTGAAATCCCCAATCTTGAGAGAGAAGCTCTATGAGTGAAGGTGTAAATCGATGGGGAAGGGTCACTGCCATTCGTGAATGAAGTCGGACCGTTCGAATGTGTCGGACTTGGGCAATCTGTTTGAAAAGTCTTTGAATCACTGAGTCGGTCACCGAGAGAGGATCGCCGCCTGTTAAGATCAATTCGCGAATTTCGGTGTGTTCTTGGAGGTATTGAAGGGCGGGGTCGAGACTCCCTTCGTAAAGTGTCCGTTCGAGTTGATTGAGTTGAGCTTTTCTGAAACAAAAACGACAATAGACGGCGCAAAGAGACGAGAGATGCAAAATGGCTCGATTCTCATAGCGATGAGTCAAGCGGGGAGCCGCTAGGTTTTTCACATCACCAATGGGATCGGGGTGCCAGGGGGTCGGGCGGTTATAAATTTCCTGGCTGAGGCGGCTGGCCCAAGCCGGGAGAGTTGGATCACATTCTCCAAGATGAGGGAGGGCTTGTTTTCGGATAGGGCAGAGAGCGTCTAAGCTCATCAGACTTGCGTAATAAGGGGTAATGCGAACCTTGAATTGGTCTCCGAGAGCTTCTAGGTCCTGAGCTTCCGTAGGCGAAATCAGACGGTGGTGGACTAAGTCTGAAACTGTAGCATAGGATTGAAGAATTTCCTGCTTCCAGAGGTCGCCTGGGGAGGTGTCTTTGGAGCGGGAATCCGTAGAGGGTTTTCCGATAGTCATTTTGACAAGGCTTATCATAGAAAGTAGTCAATTAAAATTTATGAAATCAGGAGA
>JANNCA010000344.1:0-14173 GCA_031386075.1 Oligoflexia bacterium | reverse complement strand
ATGCACAAACTGATTTTATAATTTCATCTGTTAATTCTCTCCATGCTCTCACTCCATAGGTAAATATTTCAGTCATGTCTTTGAATACGCGTCCTGATAAAAAATTGCTCTTTAAATATCCCCATATTTGTTCAATAGGGTTGAGCTCAGGAGAATAAGGAGGAAGCAAATAAAGCGTTACATTTGAACAGAACTCCATCGAGCCGATCGTTTGTGAATTAGCCGCCTTGAATATTATTAAAAAATCTGAAGCCGCTTGATGTTTCCCATTTTGTATTGCAACAAGTCATTATGTTATCTAATTATTTATGAAAAACAGAATAATACAATTAAGAAAAAAAGCGAGCAGGACAAAAAGAAATTCTCCATACAAAGCGGCTGACTCTTCAAATTTAAGACTAATTCAAATCGAAGGAAATACTTTTATTTATTACTATAGTCGAACAGTTGCTATTTTTCAAAGCAATGATTTATTTGCTAGAAACATAACAATTATTAATATCTATCTCAATCAAAAAATAAAGCAACTTGAGTTGGCGAGAGTTTTTGGCTTAAGTGAACGTAGAATAAAGCAATTAGTGACATTGTATCGTTACCAAGGAATGGCGGGATTAGCAGGTCCAGACCCAACTCGGTTTTCTTGTGAAAGTGAAGTTCACTTAGATCATCAGAACTCCATCGAGCCGTCAGGCTGCGATGGAGTTCTGCCAAAGGGGGCAAACAGGCATCTAAAGCTCAGAGACGTTCAGCACACAGCGAACTCTGTAAGCCATATACCGATAACTGGAGTGATGAATTAGTTGCTCAATTCTTCCGCCCAAAAATACCGTTCCAGGAGTCGCTGTCCAGAACATGCCTAGCCCTGCAATAGCATGCTGGTTGTAGATTCCATTTTGAGTCATTGCCCTTGAGAGTGCTTCTCCCTGTCCAACAGCTGGTACCTCGCCACCAAGCTCTCTACAACGAACTGCCGCGTCTTCATGAATAAACATTCGAGACCCGGATTGATCTCCCAAAACAAAAGGCGCTACTCTTGCCTCAGGATCATTAATTAGATATAGAATTCCATTTTTCCCATCGTGATCAAAAAACGCCGGTTTAGAATGCTGAATTCTGGCAGCTAGCGTCCGCGCGTGTTCATTAGAAGAATCCAGACGAAGTTGAGTAATATGGCTATTTCTAAAATTTGGATCACTCAATACACAGCGAAATGAAAATTTAGACTCGGGAGATAACTCATAGTTAAACCCACCGGCGCTACGAAATACAAAGCCCGAATAGGCCAGATTATCTCCCCAAATGGTGGATGACCAAAAACTATCAGCACCTGCTATAAGGACTGCCTTAGACTCGGGTTTTAAATCTAAATATTCCTGCAAACTAGGAAGTCTGGCGCCTTCTCCTAAAGATGCACAAAATCTACTCGCTTCAGTTCGGTTCATAACCCGGGAGTGAACCCCACTCCAAATTAATGTATTAATTTCATACATTGATCCAAGAGCAGAAAATGAATGTGAAACACGGGGATCAGTCGCTCCAATAGGACTAGCGACCTGAGGCGCCGTCACTGAAAAGGCTTGATTAGTCTGAAATTGGGTTAAAAATAAGAGGACAATGGTTAGTTTTAAAATATTAACTTTCATGTTTTTTTCCAAAAAATTTTTATCAACTTTATTAATAACTGTGACTCTTTAATGCTATTTTGACTGCACTACTAGCTTTAGTTCGCTTAATTCCTTATCCAAAGCACGATCTCTTCGGGAAAGATCATTTGCTTCTACGAGTAGATTATAATGTGAGTTATTTAAATGATACAGATTAATATAGTCTCTCGATCGAGGATTATTAGTCATAACTACATCTAAATTAAATGGTGTGTCTTGCTCCGTTCGCCAAACCCGGACATTTAAGTTGTAAATATAAGCTGCAGCTGCTGTTGTTCCCATTGGCCCATCATTACTTGTCGAATGAGAAAGCCATTCACCGTTTCTTAATGGCCCGTTAATATACTCTTCGTATCGCCTTAAACTACTTTCTTTATTATCATTTTTACAGTCGAGGTAAAGTGCTTCCTCCTGACAATATCTACTGAGCGGAGCATACAGCATAGTTCTCAGGTTTCTAGACTTTTGTGAATTTCCTCTAATATTATCAAGCAATTGATTCACAAAATCTGCCCGACTAATCGGCGGGTTTCTATTAACTAGAGGATCATCAACCCTCAAACCCCAGAAAGCACAGTCCCCGTCGGCAATGTCACGGTAATGCAGAAAATCTTTCCGCTGTCCGTCAACAATTCCTGTTCGCGTCTGCCTGCTGCCATCTGAATTAAAAACACCAAAACTTGGCCTTAAAGCCCTCACTTGTCTTTCTTTCCTCTCTACAATCTCCTCTAATGTTTCAGCTCTCGTAGGAGAGTTTAGAGCACTTATCACTGGAGCAATAGTTGCGGTTTGTGGTGCAACGTTTGTTGCAGGAGTCACTCCATTAAAGCATGACTCGTTTGGTGCCAGCTCCTTTGGTTTTGGATCTTTTACAACAATTTTGCGATGTTTTTTTAGCCAGTCTATGGCATCGATATTCTTAACCAAATCTAAAGCCGTATTTCCTTCATCATCCTTGCAATTAAAATCGAAGGCATTTCCTGTCTGTACCCCCTCTTTTAATAATTCGTCAAAAATAGAGATATTTCCGTTTCGAGCTGCTTCAAAAAATCTTTCTTTAATTTTTGTTTCTGCATAAGTTAATGCGCCAATTTTTCTTAAATTCTTTACTTGTTTTGAGTCTTTTCCTAAATGTAAATAGGGTTCTAAAATTGTAGTATAAGTATTATCCAGGTAATTAATATCTGCACCACCTAAAACCAACTCATCAACTAAGTCCCAATTCCCATCACGAACTGCTGCGCTGAGCTGTTTTTGATTTGTGATCCATTCTTGAGAATCGGTAGCTCCATTTTTTTTCAAATGATTGATAATACTTTTATGTTTTCCTTTTCGCGCCAAATCTAAGGCAGTTAGGCCATGAGCATTCTTAGAATTAATACCGATTTCTTCAATGAGTGACTTAGTCAAAACATTTTTATTGCCATCTCTGGCAGCTCCAAAGAATTGCTTTTGATGCCTAAGTGTCTCTTCAGACTCAGAGGCGCCTTTTTCCTTTAAATGTTCTACAACATTTTTATGGTTCCCTTTTCTTGCCAGCTCTAAGGCGGTTAGGCCGTCGGCGTTTTTTGTGTTGATACCAATTTCTCTGATCAGTGAATCGGTAAACACATCTTTATTGCCATCTCGAGCGGCGGCAAAGAATTGCCTTTGATGCCTGATTGTTTGGGCTGTAAGCCCACCATTAGCTTTCAAATACTCAACAATATCTGGGTGGAGTTTAGGATCCACGCAATCCAGGGCGGTTTTCCCATCGTCAATTTCATTAATATTTCCATGTTCATCTAACCAGTCTATTAGAACATCTAATTGCCCGTCGCGAGCTGCCGCAGTTAGTCTACTTGCGGAAGCAGAGAAACAAACCAGTAATGTAAGTGCGAAAAGCCCAAGCGTGTTTGTCATGAGTTAATCTTATCTCGAGGGAAGAAAAGTAACCAATACTATATTGAGTTAGTTGTGTGATTTTATGAAAATTCACATATCGGAACGACTTTTATACTTAGACGATGCCCCTTAAGTTCCAGACTTAAATGGCCTCAGATCCCCAAAAACCGCCCACTGCTCTCGCTTGGCCTTGCATGCAGGTACCTGCCAGTGGTAGCCACGCTGGCATGCCCGAGCGTCGACTGTACCAAATGAATCGGCGCGCCACGATCCAGGGCGTGGCTCGCATGAGCGTGGCGCAGCCAGTGCGGCGATACTTTTTTTAGGATTCCAGCCTTGAGCCGAGCTTTGTCCACAATCACTTGAGCCATCCGGGCAGAAAGCCTGTTCCTCTCTTGCGATAAAAAGACCGGATCAAAGCCTCGTGACTCTTTTGGTTTAAGGTCTAAAAGCTCCTTCGATACGCCTTCAGACAAGATCACAACACGCTTCTTGTTTCCCTTCCCAAGAATCGTAATCTGAACCGCTCCGTTATCCCGAGCCTGCAAATCCTCCCAGCTCAGCCCCACGAGTTCAGAAACCCTGAGTCCGCCACTGTAGAGGGTTTTTAGAATCACCCGATCACGAAGCTCATCCGTCAGCGTGATCATTCGGATCACTTCTTCTTCGGTGAGGTAACGCTCAGAGAGACTTGAGTTCGCTTTAATCTTGGGCAAAAAAGCTGCCACATTTCGGGTCAAGTACCCAGTTTTCACTGCGAACGCGAAAAGCGATTTCACACAGGCCGCTCTTTGAGTTTTAGCCCCATCCTTCCGGTAGCTTCGAAAATCTAGGAACTGCTGAAGAATTTGGAGAGTTGCATCTTTGAGTGAGCCCGGGTGAAGTTCTGCGAGCAATTCCTCTACTACTCGCTTGTAGCCTCGTATGGTGTGCTTGGATTTTCCTGAGATCCAGGATTCTAGAAATTGAAGGTCTTGGAGATGGGAATGGGAGAATTCCATAGTTTTTATTTTAAGCTGACTTCTTTATTTTTTTTAATCCATCCACAATAAACATCCTCATTAAGACCTGATACGGGACACCTTTATCTTCGGCGACTACTTTCAGATCATGAATTGTAGCTTCCTCAAGAGCAACACTCGTAGGAATCTTTCTTTTAGACTTAAGCCTTTTGGCTGCTTCTAAAATAGACTTTTCATCGTACTGAGATGAATCTTCATATTCTTTAAGTGATTTCACGTAAGAACGCTTCATACGAATTCCTTTCTTTTTCGTTTGCGGGCCTTGAACTAATTGGCCTGACTTTTCCATCGCGTAGAGTGAAGCAAATCATGAGAGTTCGATTCGATCCCGTTTTACCGACTATTCCAAGCCGTTCTTCATCGTTTACCGGGAATACTTGGACACCAAGAGGCATGGCCATCCGCCGATTAAAGACCTCTTCGACTTCGCTAGGAAGTACTTCGTGCTTTGAGACGCTTTTTGTTAAATTCCCCTTGTCCCATTGGAAGGTAAATTGTTCGATTTCAATTAACCAAAGGAGGAGCCACTCAAGGAATTGGAACTGGGCCATACTAATATAGTGTTCTACAATATACTAAAAATCAAGACATTCATTTGTCTAATATAAAACCTTAAAAATCTGGTATTAAACCTACATTTTAATATTAAACTAAAACTGTCAAACAATAGCCACTAGGTCCACACTCATCTCAAAAGTTGCTGATTAGGGTAATTTGAGAGTTCTTGATCTGTTTAGATATGTAAATAGAGTGAAGAACTGTCATCAGGTCGGGCATGCAAGTACTCTCCGGTTGTTTGAATTGAAGCATGGCCCAAGGTATCTCGAACCAAGTGCAGAGGGGCTCCCTGATCCAGGGCATGAGAAGCGTGTGAGTGCCTAAACCAATGAGGACTTACTTTTTTTGTAATCCCAGCCCTGAGAGCCGCCTGCGTCACAATTTTTCTAATTCGAGTCGGATGAAGCTTGCTTCGATCCTCCTCTCGAGAAAAAAACACAAATGAACTCAAATTTTGATTCTGATCTTTCCACTCGTCTAGCTGTGAAACGATTGACCCTTCTAGCGTAAGCCCTCTTTCCTTTTTTCCTTTTCCAATAAATGAAACTTGAATCATTGGGATATTCGCCTCTATCCAGATGAGATTCTCCCATTTGAGACTGCATAACTCTGAAACTCTCATGGCTGATACGTAGAGCATTTTTAAAATGAGATGGTTTCGCCTATCTTTTTCAAGCTCAATCATTTTAAAAACTTCTTCTCTTAAGAGTATCCGCTCAACCAGTTTAGGATCGGATTCAATCGGAGATAGAAACTCAGTGGGGTTTTTGGCCAGATATTGAATTTTTTCTAAAAAAGAAAAAAATGACTTCAGAACCGAACGTGATCGTTTTTGAGCAGACCTGGACCTCAAGTCAAGGTACTTGAAAATATAAAATGAAATTTGATCGTAAGTGATATCGATAAGCCGAACTACCGACCCCGAATGCCCGATAAACCTGAAAAATTTCCTGAGTTCAAAAATGTATTCTTCCCGGGTTCTACCCGAATACAAATTCAGATAAGTCCCAACTACTTCTGATTCGCCCTCAGAAAGAACTCCAAAAGTAAAATTTTCTCCCAACTTCAAGCCACTTCAAAAGCCTCAACAGAAATTGAAATCTCACTTCCGACTTTTTGGCTGCTTTCAATAAAACTTCGCCCTGCTCGTCCTCCTGTGACAAAATCTGCAGCCAAACTGACCAGCACCAAGGCGGCATAATGATCGATGTAATTTTCTTTTGTAACAGCACGGCTTAACGTAGATTGATCAAGCTTAGCAAGGACTGCCCAATCAGAAAACTTCAAATGAATCAGTCTTCTTACAAAGTCAGCAATATTTCCTGGCAGCTCTAAATTTGAATATCTCCGAATTAAAAAAGCAACAACTCCTTGATCTCTTCGAGTCAGTGTAACTGCATCCATCAGAATATCCCCAGTTTCATCACAGACATGAGCCTTGAGGCCAATCACTTTTAATGTGGACCCTCCAGGGACTTCAACCTCATCTTCAATGGTTGTTTCGTGATAGACGTCTTTTCCAATTTTAATTTCACTCATTTTTTTCCTCCGCCTACTAATGTGTACTCAATCTTTTCTGAACTCTTTTTCTGTCTTCCGAAATCTCATATTCGGGATGCGCCTTGAGCCATTCTTTTTTTAGTTTCTCGTCATCTTCTTTCGGGTCATAAGCCGTACCCACACGAAATGAGCAAGCCTCCTTGATAATCAGAGTATCGATTCCATCTATTGTTTCCATCGAACAGAGAAGTTCTAGAGTTCTCCCTCTGAGATCTGTCCCTCGCCAGACCACTGTTCGATCGCTTGAGCGAATTTGAATCGCCTCTCCTTGTTCAAGTACGTCTAAGACATCGGCAAACTGAATCTCACGCCACCTTCGGTCCTGCTCAATATGCTTTTTTTGGATTCGAAGCCTCTTTTGATCCGTTAGGATTTTATTTTTCACCCAAAGAGTAACTTGAGAAGTACTTGAAGGAAATTGGGACATAGCCTTAGTAGTAATCATATCGACATGCATTATGCAAGTCAATAGGTATTTGCCATCGCATTAACTAAATCAATATAATCAAGAACTCTCAAACGATGATAATCCGCAACAAAATGACCCACCCCAACTCAATTCCCACCCTCCTCCCCCGCCTCTTTTTTCAAAATCAGTACAAAATCAAAACTCCAAAATCTCTAGTCTCACCTCTAAAAACTAACAACGAAGTTTTTTTTCTTGCTTAAGTTTACGAAACTATTTCATATTTGAGATAAGAGGTGCGCGCATCTCAAATGGGAAATTCAGGAATGGAGTTAGCTTTTAGGTATCCCGTCATTGTTCAAGTGATCACACGAAACGGCTACGACGCCTTTTACGGGTACGTTCCTGATTTTGGACTAGAGACCTTCGAGGTGGTAGATCCGGGCAATCGCTCCCAAGAGATCATGTTCCAAATGAAGTGCAGACGAATGGTCGAGGAAGCTCTCTCTGTTTATAAAGCAGAGGGAAAGGAACCTCCCCTCATACGCTCCGCCCACTCTCTCGGTTACGGCGCTTCCGATGGCCCCACAGGTAAGGGCCGGATAGGATCAGAAACCGTTTCTGTAAAAGTGGCCTCCCAAATGCTCAACGTTCACGAGAATACCATTCGTAGTCTCTTTGATGAAGGCGGACTAAAAGGCTCTCTCACGAAGGGCGGTCACAGGATGATCCTACTTTCTTCGATCAGGGACGAGGAACTCAAAGTCAAACAACGTGCTGATCTTCGAGCATTCGAGCTACGCTCCAAAAAGAAGAACTCCCGCCGCAGGAAAAGGTACGTTGAAAAGCAGCGTGAGGAAAAGCTGGCGCGGTTGCAAAAAGAGATGGCAGCGATTTAGGTCTAATTTTTTTTCGCGGTAGCCATAAAAGGCTCGATACTGAGCCTTCCTAGATGTCTTTCTAAAGCGAATCAGCTTTCACCTCCCCCGTTTTGAACCGGGCCGGAACAGTCACCGGTCCCTTGCCCTAGTTTTTGAGGTTGGTGCGGTGAGGATATGCGTATTTGGAGAAAGCTATAGGAGAGTGAATCTGAGGCGTGCGTGGATTAGATTTCTTCAGCCACAAAATCCATCAAACAAGTCCCGGAAAAGTCCTAGACTGCTATTTTTTCTCGAATATCATGTACAGTAGCTTCTAGGCTGGCTAGTCTTGTTTCAATTGAAGCCTGAGACTCACCATAAACAGAATCGCGGATGAGTTGATTAAGGTAAGTCTGGTAAGGAAGCCCTTTATCTTGTGCTCGCTTCTTAACTTCCATAAGAGTATCCATTCCGATCCACATTGTAATGCGCGCTTTTACATTTTTCGGTTCAAACGCATCTTCAGGAATTTCAACTTTCCCGTATTTAACTTTTGGATTCTTCTTGGATTTCATACCATTTCTCCATTAAAAAGTCTTTGTATAGGTTAGTGCTTTTTGTATTCGATTTAACGCAACCTCAGAAAATCACTTGCTCACGTAGCACTCAAAAGTCGTTAGACTAAAGCTTGCCTTTGCTCCAGGTGCAATCACATGACAATGAGGACCATGGGACTCTTTCCAAAAGATCTTAACTTCCACATTTAGCTCATTAATAGTTAGAACCTTTGGAGACATACACATAAATATACACAATTTTGTGCATACATGCAAGAGGCTGCTTTGTTGCCCTAGATCATCCGATATTGCGCTTTTTGATGACTCCATCCCCTCGCCCATCGGGCCGAATCTCAGTCCTTGATCCCAGGAGCCGCGCTCTCACTGCGCCCGCATAAACGCGAACCCGCACTGCCTGGAGCATCCGCAATCAACTGATAGCGCTCCCAAATCTCAACAATGCGCTGACTCCCGAAATACTTCTGAAGGACCGCGAAGTCCGCTTCCTCGTCGGGAGTCTTCTTAACATTTTGAAAATACCTAACCACGCACTCCTCCAAAGTCTCTGCACCTTGCCAACTCACGCGGGTCGCCATCCGTGGACACCTCCATTGACCTTAATATGGTGAGGCAACGGGTGGGGTGGGTCAAGGTGGTGCCTTGGAGCAGGGTTTTAAAAATATAAATAATTAGGCAAAAAATTCCTTGCGGAGTCCATAAAATGCAGTTTACAGTTTTAGGTGTAGGTTTACGGAATACTATCAACTAAATCATCATGGAGTTAGAAATCATGCTTAACCAAGAAGTAAGTGATGTAAATCACTCTTTGCCAGTGACCAGTAAATTACCTCAAATAGACCTCCCTGTGGTCGATCTAAAAGACTGTCGAAATTTTAGATTCAGTGATTCATTATTCGTCATTTCTGAACTTGCTAATCACTTTGGGGTTTCGAAAGCATTTCTTTATGAGCTTGCTCGTGAAGGGGCCATTAAGCCAGTCGCTAAGAGCTATCGTGGAAAAATTGAGGTCACATTATTTGGATCTGACACAGTAGCGTTATTGGGGGGAAGGTTTAGGGATAAATTATTTGGTTCACTAAAAAGAATGATTGCCACCGTAGCAAACATGAAGGGTGGCGTTGGTAAATCTACAATTACTGGCCAATTAGCTATGACTTACTCTAGCTTTGGATTCAAAGTACTTGCCATTGACTTCGATCCACAGGCCCATCTTTCAAAAATTATCCACCTAACGGACGAAAATCTTCTTGAGCATCCGACAATGAAAGAAATCTTAAGTAATGAAATCTCATATCAAGAAGCTACGATTCAAGTAACCCCGACACTCCATTTAATTCCAGCTAATTTAAGACTATCTAGATTGGAACTTGGCCTTTCCCAAATGACAAATGGCGAAACTCGACTGATTGGAAAAATTCAGGAAATGGCAAAAGATTATGATGTTGTTCTGATTGATACAGCGCCGTCGCCAAGTTTAATGAATATCTCTGTTTTAGCGGCTTCTGATGATGTTTTGATTGTTACAGAAACAGATTTCCTTTCAACGGAGGGAATGAACACAGTCATGGATGTTTTAAGTCAAGTAGAACAAGCATTTAGCAAAGCCCCAAAGCCTCATATCATAGCAAATCAGTTTGACTCTAGAATTAGCATGGCAAAAAAGTCTCTTGGCCAACTCCAAGTAGACTATGGCGACATCCTGCTGCCAACGGTCATCGGAACTTGCCAAGACCTAAAAGAAGCGCAAACGAAAAAACAAGCAATTTGGCAGTACAACCGAAAAAGTACCGGCGCTAAGGATATTCTTTCTTTAGCGCATGACATTATGAAGGGCTAAAACAAATGCCAAATATTAATGACCTTAAAACTGTAGCTCCAGACTCTACAATCCCTACTAATGCCAGAAAGTGGAGACCGAAAAATGAACCCCTTGTCCCTACAAGAAGCGCTTCGCAATCTTCAAATCCCGATCTGGATCAGCAGCTTAACGAACAGTCTTTATTAGAGACTACTCCATTACAGCCGTCTTCGATAGAGACCACTAAAAATGAAACAACCAATCCTAATCTTTCTTTAAATGATGACAGACCCGAGCCTACGAATACCAAAACAGAGGAACAACTCAGCAAGCAGTCCTTATTAAAGACTACTCTATCAAAGACTACTTCATTAGAGACTGCTCTATTACAGCCGTCTTCGATAGACACCACTAAAAATGAAACAACCAATCCTAATCTTTCTTTAAATGATGACAGACCCGAGCCTGCGGGTTCAAATAAGCCGCTCCCTGCAGCAGCTACAAGTCTAAAATACGGTGGTTATATCCCCATTAAATGCACCCTATTTTCTCCAGAGGTATTTACTCTTTTAGGACCAATCGAGTTCAAGCTCTTCACCTATTTGACCTTTTTAAAATGGCGGTATCCTGAGAAGTCAGGTTACGTCAGAGCTGCTCTTCCTTATCTTGCCAAAGGAACAAAAATCGCAAGATCAGCTGTTTTTAATCATTTAAAAACTCTTATTGAATTGAATCTAATTACGTGTATCGAAGTGAATCAAAAATTTGGGAACCTCTATAAAGTTTCCGATATTGGACTTTGGACTGTGATTGATCAGACTAAACTAGAGAAGGAAAAGCAGTCCCTACAAGAGACTACTCCAATACAGACTACCGCCACACAGACTACAACAGTCCGTATTAGAGACTACAACAGTCCTCGAGGCGGATCACAACAGTCCGTATTAGAGACTAAAGATTTATCTTCTTTATCTTCATCAACTTATTTATCTCTCTCTCAATTTTTGAAATCACAGCAACTTGCAGAACTCGAAGCTCGATGGTTGTCATTTTTGAAAAAAGAACGAGAGAGAGAGGAAAAGGGTTTACTGAAACTCTTCGAGCAAAAACCGGATGAAGCTGAAACGATCCTGAAGGCCTTTCAAATTATTCTAAAAGAGCAGGACGAGTATGGTGAGATCAAATCCGCTATCTCAGTCCTAGAAACGAACTATACCGGACAGTACCGAACCAAAGCCTTAGCTGCCATGAACCGCCAGCAGCAAAAAGATAAAGAGAATCATGTCAAAACTGAAGCTAAGCACAATCATGCTGAGACTGAAGATGCTGAAGCCCAGGCCCAATTAGTTCGCATGCGCTGCTTCGAAACAGCATTCCCTGATCTGGCAACCCGCAAGCAATTCATAGCGACAACCTGCCGGGGCAATTCGATGTTTGCGACGCTTGGGATCAATTCACCTATTACTACAGCCTACGCTGTGAACGAATGGGCACAAGGCGAGGGAAGTCGTGCGGTCCTTACCGCGCTCAATGCGGCCAGTTCAGAAGCAACTCACTAATTTTAAATCCGGGGGGATCATCATGGACGACAAAAAACAAAAACGAAGCCGCAGAAACGCCCGACACTACCAGAAACGCAAGCGAGTAGGGGATAAGGGCAAGGTTATCGAACTCTTTCGGAATGATCGTCCGGACGCAGCCAAACAATCTAAAATCGGTGTGGCTAACGTGATTTCAATTCTAGCCTGCCTAGCACTCGCTACGGTACTTTCTGCCTACCTCATGGCTGAGACCATTGACTACTTCTCGAATACGGAAGGTCGGGGCATTCTAAGCGTTATAAAAGGCTGTCTTTCTGAACTCATCGTCATCGCATTCTCAATGTTCTCATTTCGAGACTTCGGAAGCAGAATTATGCAACGAGTCGTACTTGTCGGAATGACATTCTATTCTCTTTGGGCAATTTCAAGTGGTGTCATTGTGGCCTCCCATCGCGAGTACAGAGAAAGTGAATCGATCCGGCAAATGATCGTGGATACTGAAAAGCAGATCCGTGAAAAAGAGGAAGCGTCTGAAAATTATTTAAGACGGGATAGACTTAGCGTCTTACGAAAAAACCAAGTTGAGTCAGACCGTCTTAAAGAGCGTCTTAATTCTTTAAGACGTCAGTCTGTCGAGGCCCGTCCAGAAAGCTTGATCCTAAACACCGTCTTAAATTTGGTGCTCTTCAGATTTTTGGCCATGATCGCAAATATTTTACTTGTAAGACGTCTTAAAGAATTGCTCGGAAATGTATTAACTGGGATTCAGTCGGAGCAATTTGAGATCCAACCTGGAGCGGTGCGATGAAGAAAAAGCGACTTCGAATTTCGTCATTACTGACTGCTAAGTGTCCTTCGTGCCATATTGGGCGAGTTTTAAAAAATGGATTTGTCATCGACTCTTGCTGTCCTCATTGTGGATATGACTTCTATCCTGAGGTAGGCTTTTACACAGGATCCATAGTTATTGGGTTTTTACTGTCGGCTATTGCAATCATACCTCCGTTAATTTTATTGAAAATTTTGGACGTAAAAATAGAAGTGCTTGTAGCGTTTCCTTTTATTGAATTTCTACTTGTAGGCCCAATTCTCATGATTTATTGCAGGATTATTTGGCTACATTTGGAGTATCAAATAACTGAGCGTTTGTTGCAGGGGGATAAATGAAACCCGCGCAACTTTTGCTTCCCTTCCATACAGAAATAGTTAGAATGGGGTTTTTGAAAAAAGGAGAAATTATTGTGGTAGCCAAGAAAAAAATAACTAACAAAAAGACCGCGAAGAAGAAAATGACTAAAAAGAAAGCCAAATCCTCTCCTAGAAAAAAATTAAAAAACTTTGTTGTATGGTTTGAGATTCCTGTCGTTAATTTAGATCGAGCGATGAAGTTCTATGGTTCAGTCTTTGGAGTTAAATTGGAATCCATGGATATGGGAGAAAGTAAAGGAGCAATGTTTCCATTTGAAGATGGAATCGCTTCCGGTGCCTTGATTCAAAGCTCGGAAAATAAACCGAGCAAGAATGGAACGATGATTTACCTCAATGGTGGGAAAGACCTGTCAGTATCACTGTCAAAAGTTGTTTTTGCTGGTGGAAAGATCCTTCAAGAAAAATCCGCTATTGGAGAAATGGGCTCTATAGCCATTTTCGAAGATACGGAAGGGAATGATATTGCATTGCATAGCATGAAGTAACTGGAGCAAAAAAGTAATGGCAAAGAAACCTATTCAGAAATTCAGCTTCGTCAATCACCTCTACGAAAAGGTGCTACCTCTTGCGCAAGTCACTAAAAATGGCGAGGTTCGGATGAAAAAGTCCGAGCTCAAAAAAGTCATCGAAGACACTTTACTTGACGCAGCTAAGCGCGCATCGTCAGGCGAGCGCATCCGATTCCCCGTGATTGGCGCGATTGTCAGTAAAGAAGTGAAGGCCCGCAAAGCGGGGAAGGGGATTGATCCTTTCACCAAAAAGCCCATAGTGATTAAGGCTAGGCCTGCGAGCAAGAAGCCAAGGTGGAGCTTTCCTAAGACAATTAAAGAGACATTCTCGAATAAAAAGAATTGGTAGAAAAATGAAAATATTAATTTTTACAGTAATAACAATAGCCTTAAGTTCTTTTGCCCTTGCTGACGAAAAAGACAAAGGAATCAGCGAACATAAGCAGCTGCTGAATTTCCTCAAAGGGGGCCACCCAATTTCCTGAATGGGGGCCAGCGTAAAACTATCTAAAACGACGATTATGAATCTTGATATCCACTGGCTCCCTATGCCCCGTCAAGCACTTACTTTTTGGCCCCTTTTT
>JANNCA010000143.1:0-16982 GCA_031386075.1 Oligoflexia bacterium | reverse complement strand
GATCCGGTTTTTGTTTTTGATTTGGTTTTTGACCTGGTTTTTCATTTGTCTTAGGATCTTGCTTAGGGTCTTCCTGAGAATCATTTTTTGGGTCTTTCTTCTGTTGCTTGATCTCATCCACCAAAAGCTGAAGGTTTTTTCTAGATTCTCCTTCTAAAACTGTGTTCTTAGCCTGAACAGCGGATTGAACAGCTCCCAAATAAGACCGAATGGCATCTTTGATTTGTCCTTTTTTAGTCAGTGCATTTCCAAGATTATAAAGTGCCTTGCCAGACAAATTGATGTCATTTTTTTCTAAAGCCCCCTTGGCAGAACTCTTAAAGGCCTCAATAGCTCTCTCGGACTCGCCCCTCTGCATTTGAACCACACCTTGATTAAATTCAAGCTCAGGCTGACTCGGATCCAGGGCTTGCGCAGCTCCAAATTCTTTTTGAGCGTCATCAAGCCTGCCTTCTTTATAGGCCTCGATTCCTTTTTGATTATTTAAATAAATATCTAAAGGCGCTGGCTTCCTCAATAAATTTTCTGCAAAAGCTGGAGAAGCATTAAAAAAATTTAAAAAAACAAAATTCAAGGCTACGATCAAAATCATTATAGTAGACAGCTTCTTCCGAACTGGCATCGAAACTTCAAGCAAAAACAATAAAATAGCAATCAAGAGGGGAATTTGAAAACGATCTTCGTAAACTAAATATCTCCTCTCTGCATAATCAGATCGATCCAAGGCTCCCATATCTCCCAGAAGTTCCTGAATTTCCTCTTCACTAGCGGTCACCGTCCAATATTTGCCTCCTGCAGCAGCCGCAAGGTTCGTCAGAAAGTCAGGTTGAAATCTACTGAGAATGGGTTTTCCAGAGCGATCTCTTTTGAAACCCTGGGATTGTCCCACTTCCTTCACAGGAATAGGTCCTCCTGATTCAGTTCCTAAACCCAATACGTAGAGCTTGCCATTGCCCGATTTCATTTTAACAGCCTCGACGATCGCCTGGTCTTCGTGATCTTCTCCATCAGAAAGCAAAATAATGACTCGACTTGGAGGTGCTCCAGGATGGGGGGCGCTCACCTCTTCTGCACCCCTCTCGAGGGCCTTCCAGGCAGTCTCCATTGCTCCGCCAATATCTGTTCCTTGGTTCTGAATCGTCTTTGGACTCATGATCTCAACGGTATCCAATAGATAGTCCAAGTCCGTAGTCAAAGGACAAGCCACATAGGAGCTATAAGCAAAAGCAATCAACCCCACTCGATCTCCACCCAACCGACTGACAATGGATCGAATCACGTGCTTTGCTTTAAGCAGACGACTGGGCACAACATCTTCGACTTCCATGCTATTCGAAACATCCAGAGCCACCATCACGTCTAACCCAGAGACCTGAACTGTCTCTTCATGGGTCCCCCACTGGGGCCGAGCCAGTGCAAGGAATAGAAATCCAAATGCTATAACGAGGATTTTACCCTTATGAAGTCGACGGATCCAATCGATCTCTGGCGCAATGTAGAACCACAATTTCCTGTCTGCAAATCGCGCGAATTGATTTTGACGTCTTTTTTCATCAAAAACGACTAGTGCATAAAGCACAGGAACCAGGGCCAACGCCCAAAGCCAAAATGGATTTACAAATTTCACGGTAGAAACCTCCACCAACCCCGTGCCAGGCACTGTTCAAGCGAAAGGAAAAGGGCTCCCAACTTAAGGGGCCACTGAAAAGCTTCTTCGTATCGAACTTTTTCATTCGTTTTGATATCACTTTTTTCCAGTTGGTCGATTTCCTGAAATACAGAAGCCAAAGTACTTTCGTCAGTCACTCGATAAAATTTGCCTTGGGTTATTTTAGAGATCTGCTGAAGAAGCTCTGGATTCAGTGCATTGTCAAACCATTGATAAGTAGTTACTGAATTTCCAAATAACCCTTTGTGACGAATAGGCATTTTAACCCGGCCCTCTCGCCCAATAGCTATAGCATACACGCGAATACCATATCCAACTGCCAACTCTCCCGCCGTTGCGGGATCAATTTGACCTAAATTATTGTCCCCATCGGTCAGCAATATAATCACCCGGCTTTTTGCACGCGATGATTTGAGGTGGCTGACTGCCAGAGCGAGCCCATCCCCAATCGCAGTACCATCCTTGAGTATTCCGATATTTGCTTGATGAAGTGCTCTCAGCAAGAGCCCATAATCTAACGTGGGTGGAGCCATGCTGAGTGCCTCGCCGCTGAACATGACAAATCCAATTCGATCGTTCTGTCTGCCTTTGATGAAACTCTCCATCGTATCCTTAGCAACCTCAATGCGGGAACGCTCAGCCAGATCTTCGATGTTCATACTCGCAGAAACGTCGAGTAACATCATAATATCTATCCCACTCGTATTCCTTTGCATTTGTCTGAAGCTCGACTGTGGCCGAGCCACAGCAAAGATTAAAAGCCCAATTCCGAAATATTTTAATAAAAATAAAATTTTTACAGGACTTTGAGAAGAGATTTTTTTTGGAATAGGAATAGAATATCGTACCCTAGCAGGTTTGTTTTGTTTGACCCACCATCTATGAAATAACGGAATGAGAATCAAAAAGAAAAGAAACGGCCAATGACTAAGTCGCACGAGTTTGAACTCCTGAGGTCTGCAACACCATAGGTTGACGGCGAGTTTTTACAATAAATTCTTTTGCCTCTAGAATCAATCCATTCGATTCATCTGAAATCGGAATATGATCGGTAAATTTAACCCGGTCCAGCTTATTAAAAAAGGCCTCTAGTGTACGAATCAAAGAGTCTCCGGTATCTCTTCTAAGCTCAAGAAGGGATATCATTTCCTGAGTTGTCGATTCTAGTGCATCTAGACGGTAACGTTCTCCAACATAGGCCTTCAAAATCTCAGACACTCTAAAATAATGGGTTTTAAATTGGCCTTTTTTAAGCATTTGAAGTTCGTCTAACAGAATCAAATCTCGGATCGCAACCTCGTCTTCCTTAAGCTGGGCAACCAAAAGGAGTTGATTTATCCGCTTTCTTTTTTGAAACCAACGAAACATCCAATAAGAAATCGCCACTATAAATAAGACAAACAAAACTCCCAATGAGATAAAAATCCATAATGGAAATTGAACCCCCACTGGCGGCTCTAAATCTACTGGTTGCTTTGGTTGCGGATCATCTTCTCTAATAGCTGACTTTATCTGAATCGATAAAGGCTGAGTGCGACCTACTTCCTTTCCCTCAGAGTTTTTAAGCACCAGCGACGGAAGTGTCAAATTCCCTGGCTTCAGTGGAACAGCTACGAAATCTAAATGGGGAGAAAATTCGAGTTCCCACCCATCTTCTTGGAGGTGAACATTTGATGGAATATCCAGCTTAAGCTCAGCCTTTGGATCTGAGATCCCTGGCAACACAATCCCCATCACTCTCAGCTGAAGTCCGTCTCCCACCTGAGGAACTTGAGGTCCCTGAGTGCTTTCTACTCGCTCAACAGCAAAAGAAGGGGGCTCCATCGTATCGCAATACCCCCTCTGCAAAAGCCCTTGAACCATAAAAGACAGGATCAGAAACCAGATCCCACTCCAATGAATCCGTCTAAAATTTTCTGCGTGAACGGGCTCGAAAAAACCGAACAACTGCTTCTCCATAGTCTTCCTTAGTGAGAATTCTCAACATTTCAACCCGACTGCCTTTTAGCGCCGCCTTAAAGTCGGTGTCGAAGCTGACTCTATATTCCTTAAACCATGTTTTAAATGCATACGAAGAGGTATCCACCCGATGTTCATTCCCTGTTTCAGGATCGTAAAAGAGAACCTGCCCGAGTTCAGGAATCACTTCTTCCCGTTCATCCGCAAGAGCAATCGCTACCACGTCATGCTTTTTGGCTAACCGCTTGAGGGAAATAGCATATTTTTCCGCGATGAAATCGCTGATCAGAAAAATGACGCCGCTATGCTTCATAATTCTTCCTGCGGCCTCCAATGCCCCGTTGAGATCAGTGCCCATCACTTTAGGTTGATGTTCCACTTTCAGAGCTTCCTCAGAGTAACTTAATAATTCTCGAATGATTCTTAAATTGTGCTGCCGGCCCTTTTTAGGTGGAATAATTCGCTCGATAACTCCTGAAAAAAACAAAGCCCCGACCTTATCTCCCGTGCGAGAGGCAGCAAAGGCCAACATGCCTCCTACCTCAGCGGCAATCTCAGACTTCAACTTATTAGAAGAACCAAAACCCCCTGAGCCAGAAACATCCACCACCAGAAAAACGTTCAGCTCCCGTTCTTCATCAAATTTTTTTACCAAAGGCTCTGGAGTTCTAGCAGTCGCATTCCAATTAATATGACGAATATCATCACCTGGAACATAAAGCCGATGTTCTGAAAACTGAACTCCGTGTCCCCTGAAATGACTCCGGTATTGGCCAGAAAGCACATCGTCCACTATTTTACGTGTGGCAATTTCAATCAAGCGAACTTTATGTAATAAATCCCCAGAGAGCATTTCTAAGTGCCTCTCAAGGAACTTCTACACGTTCTAAGATTTTTTTGACGACTGCCTCACTATCTACTCCATCTGCCTCAGCCTCGAAGGAAACCAAGACTCGGTGCCTGAGTACATCATAGGCAATCGACTTAACATCCTCGGGAGTTACAAAACCACGATGATGAATAAAGGCATTCGCTCGACTTGCCTTCGCAAGGGCAAGAGTTGCTCGAGGGGAAGCCCCCACTGTAATTTGAGACTTAAGCTCCGGAAGTCCCACTTGGTCTGGAAATCGAGTCGCAAAAACGATTGATAAAATATAGTCCTTAATTTTTTCATCCATGTAGATCTGAGTACAAACCTGACGGGCTTCAATGAGCGTTGCCGGATGGCATATTTTATTCGCCTTTGGAGCAGCGACACCGGACATTCGATTTAAAATACTCTTTTCTTCCGTTAATGTCGGATAGCCTACCCTGACCTTAAATAAAAATCGGTCTAATTGGGCCTCTGGCAACGGATAGGTCCCTTCCTGTTCTATCGGGTTTTGAGTCGCTAAAACAATGAACAAATCCTGCATGGGATAGGTGGTTTCACCGATCGTAACTTGGTGTTCACCCATGGCTTCGAGTAAAGCACTTTGTACCTTGGCTGGAGCTCGATTGATTTCATCTGCAAGTACCAGATTCGTAAAAATAGGCCCTTTCCGTGGAGTAAAATCCCCGGTCTTCTGATTGAATATCATGGTACCCACTAAATCGGCAGGCAGGAGATCCGGGGTAAACTGAATTCTCTGAAAATCAGCATGAATGACATCCGCGAGCGTTTTGATCGTCAGAGTCTTAGCCAGTCCAGGCAACCCTTCCAGCAACACATGCCCATGACAAAGTAGCGCGAGGAGAAGTCGCTCCAGCAACTGCTTCTGACCCACCACTACCTTAGACGCTTCACCCAGGATAGCATCGACGAACTGACTCTTTTGTTTGATTTCTTCTGTTAGTGACTGCACATCTAGTGTCGACATAGGTTTTTACTATACTCCGAAACGACTCACTCAGAAAGTTGAAAGTTTTGGATCTGTTGACTTCGGGAGCCGAAATCTCAAATCCTATTAGATTAAAATAGTTAACTTTTTTAATCTAATACTGAGGCTCATTTAGACTTTGCTTGACCATCTCTAAAAACTTTTTCAACCTTCCCTCCTGGCCATCACCGATGTAATTTCCCATCGTCTGTAGGGATCGCTCCAAACCCGGGCGGTCGATTTTAGCAAAATAAAGAAATTGCTCGAGACTACTAGAAACATTCGGGGCCCCCCTCAACCGACGCCCCAGATAGAACCTCAGCCTCTGGGCTGTAGCTTTTGAGACAGGATCAGCACTTCCTCGTTCTTCCAAAAAATTGAGTAAAATTCGTGTTGAATCGCCTTCAGTCATGCTTTTATACTCTGGCGAATCAAAAAGATCATCCAAAGCAAATTTGAAGTGATTCCATGCTGTTTTCGTCGCAAGATCTCGATGGGCTGTCTCCAATATCTTCAATCCACTCAGGGCTGGTGAACTCACTCCTGGAGACGGGTTTTGATCCGCATTGAAAACATCGGACATGAGCCGAGTAGGCTCGTCAGAAGTCGCGTAAAGAAAAAGCGAAACAAACAATCGATTCAAATCAGGATCATTTTCGTCAAAGTACTGAACAAATCTCCCCAACTGTGTCAACACTCCCAATCGAACAACGAGGGGAACCAGAGTTAAGTTATTGGAAACTCCTCCTGAAGATGGATTCGCACTCTGGCGAACAGAAGCAGGCGTCGAATAATAAATTTCAAAGAACATATCCCTCAGAACCTCAAGCCCTGCAGGTACGATATCTCCATTTTTATCCTTCAGGTCGTGTCCATCTGCATCTTTCGGCCGCTTTGCATTCTCCCTGAGTACATCCACTACTTGATTCAAGTTAAATACACGGGCCTTAAAAGCCGCAACATCAGTACCTGGAACAGTAGAAAATGAGGAAATGATCCCCATCATCCACTCTAAGCTGCCATTAGGCCAGGCACCTTGCTTTCCAAAAGATACACCACTAGAACCTTCACGCAAACCGGGACATTGAGGTTTTAATGGGAAGCCAACAGCCCAAGTCAGCCAATTTAAGTTTTCAGTAGGTAAACCCAAGGTTGAATTCTGTCGATCAATGATGTCTTCTACGGCTTCTTCCAAATTTAACGGCCTTCCGTGAGCACGCCGAATCCTACTGTTCGAAGAAATCTCGGTAGGCCAATTCTCCGGACTCATATCACCCCAAGCTTCTGCTAACTCTTGTGGAAAATCCTGCCCCAAATCTCTATGAGGAGGAATAGGTCCTGGAAATGACACCTCATACAGCACCCTCTCTAGGCGCTTGAGTGAATTATAAAGAACCACTTTTGGCTTGGGAGAAACGTAGTATCGGCCTTTTTTACAAGTCGCTCCTCCCCGAGGATCCTGAATGATTTCCAAGCAACCATGCGGAAAAATAACGATTGGCTGAAAATCGGTCGAAAGTTTGTAAAGCCATTGAGCAAAGTATTCTGGAGTATAAAAAGGGCGCACTTGCGCATCCCCTATGAAAGCTCGCGGATCGACGTGACTTTTCTTCGTAAATCTCTTAAAGACATTTTTAAAACCCTCGAGAAGTTTACGCTGGGGTTCACTTTGGGCTGGATCAGTTATTTTATGGATCACTAGATCAAGAAAAGGATTGAGGCTATTAAACTCCCAGGACTGCAACGAGGAAATACCCTTGACTGGATCATCCACTAATTCATTGGCCGTCAAATCCTCTTTCGAATCCCGAATAATTTGATCCACCCTGGCTTCTCGATCCTGTTCGGGCACATCACATTCAAATTGATCGACTGCACTTCTAATTTTATTTCTCAAATCAGGATTGAGAATTTCCAGCTTCCGATCTAAGGCATCTCTATTTTTTAAATCGACTTTTCTGAAGTCACTTCTTTTATCGACTATTTTCTTAGCTTCTTGAAATAGATCATCCGTTTTTGCCATGAGAATGGGGAAAGATGGCATTTCAATCTGATCAGCTATGAAGGATTGAGTTTTTTGGAGTTCTTCACGGGAATGATCATAAATCGATGTCGTCACCTCAAAAAACGGACCTAAAATAGGAAGGCGAGGAGGAGAGATAAATAGTTTTCCAAAGTTCAAAAAATGCGTAAGCTGATTAAACGAAGAAGCTGTTGAAAACTCTTTCATTAAATAATTAATATTTTCTAAGCCTAATTTCGACTGGAAAGAACCTGCTGTCAGATCAGAGACCAACTCTACCCCATAATCAAAGAAAGATCCGCCTCCCTCTTTCTGACTTTTTCTCAAGACCTCGACTGCCTGCTCTAGATTCTGATCGCCTTGACACTTTAAAAACAAATTCAACTGACTCAGATAGTCGTTTCCTGATGCAATCGATAGATCAAGATTCATCTGTAAGCATTCAACTGGAACATTAAAGTCCACTTCAGGACTGATTGCATTTCTCGCTATTGCAACCGGGGTTAATTTCTTTTGGGTGAGTGTGTTCCGGGGTACGCGAGGAAATTCAGGAGTTTCATCTCGTAAAACTGGCACACTTCCTTGAAGAGCAAATTTATGAAAAAGGGAAATCAGTGATCCTAAAAGTGAATTGAGCCGGCCATCCTCTTTTTTGGACATTGAAGCAATGAGTCGAATGGACTCTTTGAATTTAGGGTTCTGAGAAACGAGAAAGAGTGATCCGTAAAAATTACCATTCTGAGTCGACTCTTTTAGAGTCTTCTGAACCAGGTCCAAAATCGGATGAACCTGATTCACATAATAAGCCTTTCTCAAAGTGCGGAGCGCTGGCCCTAAAACAGGTTCCGACACATCTACGTACTTTCCTAAACTTTCCACCAAACCAATCATGTGAGTCAAGCTATGACGGGAAACTGCTTGCAAAAAGATGTCTAAAATATTCTTATGATTCAAAGAATTCCGTGGCAAAGCTAAAAAACGAAAAGCATCTGATAGCATTGCGCGACCAGGCTCATCAATTGAACTGAGGACTAACAAAATATTAGCAAAAACATTTCGACCTAATGCGGGATCTTTCCTATTATAACGATCAGCAAAATCAACTAAGACTGGAATAATATGAGAAAGCCCTTCTCCCTGGCCCGGGACTCCATCCCCCATTATATTTGAAAAAAAAGTAGTGAGTGGATGGTAAGTTTCGCCTGGATGAGAAGCTTTCTTCTGATCGCAGCCCTTCCAAGGTAATTGCGGTTCATGTAAGGTTTTTAATAATTCAGCCATTGTAACCATGGCCGACTCCGGCTTCAAGTCTATTGAATTCGAACCCGTAGTGATCCCAATTTTTGAAAGTTCAACCAACGTCTGATATCTATCATTGAATGTCGTAACGGCGTTTGAACCAAAATTCGCTTTAGGCTTCTCTTTAGGTTCCGTTTTAGGCTGATCTGGAGATTGAGTTGGATAAGTGCAAAAAGGCCCTAACGCCATCAGATCCAACCGCCCGGTCCGAAAAATATACTCAGGCGCTGCGCTGGAAGATTGGCCTGCCAGCTGAGAAATGAGGTGCCTGGTACCACTCGGCACCGAGGCTCCGCCGATCATACAATGTACGGGCGACTTTAAAATATTAAAGGCATGTAAGGCATCCCTAAATAGGGAGCTTTGGCTACCGGGACTTCCATCAAATTTTTGGTTTTGGTCCTTCAAGATCTCGCTCAAGAGAGCGGCTAGTTTTGGAATCCTTACCCGAATGTCCGCTGAATCGGACCCAATCACTCGATCCAAAAGCTTAAAAGGAAGGTGATCCTCAGCCGGATGAAGAAAATACTCAAACAAATCCGCCTTAATGTCTCTGCGAACTAAAGTATTCCCCTCTTTACACGAATAAAAATGAGTTTCTTGAAGATATTTATAGAACTCCTTCACCAGATCAGACGTCGACATTCCATGTCGGGAAGGCATTTTAAAGGCGTCCAGAAGCTCCTGAAAAGCTGGAGACTCTGATATTAAAATACCTAACTCAATTGCCTCTCTGATGCGCTGAGGGGTCAGAACCTGGCCTATTTCTTCCAGGGACTGAAGGAGCTCCTGATCGGGCATCAGAGCATTTTCAGAGGATCCTGGGACAGACGAAAAAAACCCTTCCTCTAAAAGAGCAATACTACTTGCAATAAAGTCTTCATTTTTGAGAAGTTCGCCGACTTGCCCCAGAGACTCTTCTAAGATCCCCTGACTGACGAGTGAATTATAAGTACTCTCAATCTCAAAAAGTCTCTTTTTATCATCCAAAATAGACCGATTTAGATGGGAGACAATCGGTTGAATCTCATGATCTTTTAGCCCGTCGGGCCCATTAAATAAGTCATCCAGCGGGTCCAATGCATGATAAGTATTAAAGCATTTCAATATAGCTCGAAAAGTGGGAACATCAATCTGGTTATTTTCCAGATTCATCCCAGCGCAAGCCGTATTCACCCTTCGGTAATGAGTCATTTGAGCGACATCATTGTCCTGGCCTACCCCCGAGAACATCCCAGGCGAGCAGGCGGCACTCCAAAAAACAAAATTGGCCACTACGAAGCGAAAAAAGGACGCAATTACCTGTTGTCTCAATGACTTGATGCAATAAACTGATTTTTTCAAGAACATTCCCTCAAATATTCTTCAATACTAAGAGAAAATAGTTATCAGAGTTGGCCGCCCGAGTCAAATAACCCTCGCTTTGTAGGAAATTAATTTTAGGGATATCCCTCGAAGCGACGCCTGACGGCTCAGAATATGTGGCATATGAGGGAACCACCCAAGCCTCAAGGCACTCATAGTCAGGTTAGGAATAATTTATTTTTTTCGATAGCCGGATTTTAACGACAGCTTTAGATGTTGATGTTTCCTATTGGCATATCTTTTTAACCGCAGCCTACGGTCTTGATATCCGTCACCTCCATCACCCCATTTTTTATGACATAAACAGTGATGATTCGTCTTTTCAAATCCTTCGTGCTATAAAATTCTCTCCTAAGGGAGGACATTCAAGTGGCAAACTATTCAAACGACGAAAAGATCAACTATCGAGCAAGTCAGAAGTCGAATCGGAGGGCAAATAAAATGACCAATGGAATTGAAAAAACCAAGGAAAAAGTCACCCAGGTACTTCATCAAGCTAAAGAAACCTTTAAAATTCTAGAAACCCTTGAGAAAGAAACTTTAGCCAAGGCACGTAGCTTTGTCAAAATTCCAAATTCAGCCGAAAGACGCCGCCTCACTAACGACAGAATCCTAAATAGCCTCAAAAAACTTGGGGTAGCCACCCTGAACGACCTCCATGAACTCGAACAAAAAATTCAAAAGCTTGAATCAACCCTTGCCTCTCGGAAGGAGCCCCGCACTACCCCACATACGACAGAAGCCCATTAAAAACGAACCCTGTTTTTATAGTTGACAATATAAGTCAATTCATATAGTCATTCACCTGAACGAATAACCTTTATTCATAAAAACCAGGGGAATTAGGCGATTTTCCGCCTCTAGCATTACTTTATGATTGATCTTCTATCTTTTGTTTATGGGCTCAATATTACTTTTTTGATTTACGTATTCTCATACTTGACCGTAAAGGGAATGATGGGAGTGGGTCATTTTTCCGCTCTCATCGTTGGATTTAAATTTCTAATCTACTGGAAACTCATCAGCTTTGGCTTCAACCATCTTCCGTCCTCTGGAATTCTCATAGGCATGACAGGAGGAGTCTATCTCAGCTTACCCTTGCTGTATTGGATTAATAAGAAATCCTCCGCTGAAGGAATTTCTTCACTGAGCAACAATTCGACGAGTCCTACTTTGGAGTAGAAGCATTTGCTCTTGCCTCTCCACCTTAACATCGCCCAATTGCACGAGGCGGTTTGCTAAACGCCGGTAATCCTTCATCATCAATAGGCACCAAATTCCAAAGTAATCTAAACCCGAGAAAACCAAGGATCGCTCCTGAAAGTAGCGATCTTGATTTTTTATAAAATCCCCAGGCATTTCTGTCCAGTGAAGAGAAGGCTTTAAATGATGACCAATATGATAGCCATCGTTAAAGCACCGGCGATTATAAGAAGAATTAATGCAAGTAATGCTGTTTCTATATGAGTTTTCTGGAGTGTTTTCATCAATAAATGCATGCTGTGCCCAGTTCCCAGTCATCATTGCAAATCTTACAATTCCTAAAGGAATCACAAAAACAACTAGCGAGGCCTTCAGATTGAACAGCGCAAGAAAGGCCACCCCAATGTAAAAACTAGACTCTCCTAGGAGTGCCCTTCTAAAAAGCTTAAATCTCCGTTTTTGAACCGTATAAACCAAAAGACGAATAAATCCAAAAAACAAAAAATCTCCCAAATACCTGGAAAAATCTAAAACACTATCCCGCTGATATTTCATCGTACTACTCAAATCCCCTGGTAAATTCGCTTCAAAATGATGCATGCCAACGTGATGAGAATAATAACCTTCGGGCGGTTCGCCAAAAAAAGGGCCAAGCACCCACGGGATAACAAGATTTAACCAAGAATAAGATCGCCGGAATAAAATACGATGAGAAGTATTGTGGAGCATCAAAATAAAAGGACCCAGAAAATATCCGACACAGCCCCAATAAAACAGTGCAATCCACCACTTGATTTGAGGCAGCACAAACAACAGAACAGCAAATGGAATCACGGTCACTAAAATCTTCATGATGAGCTTAAGAAATGGCAGGTCACGTCTATCCAGCAAAAGCAAGGAACTCTGCCGCTCAAAAAAATCACTCTCTACCGCTGGATGATCAACGGGATCCGTTATTTTAGTCAGCATCAAGCGCTCCAGATGTTCTGTTTAGGGTAAGTACATTAGAAAGACACCCAAAAAGGTGATCTTTTAAACATGTCAAATCAAAGAAAGAACAACAAGATCTATTCTTTCTAGTACCATAATAATAGCGACTAACCACTCCCGTTAAGCTGGACCGAAATCTCCCCGATCGGAGCGCGCTGGTGAAATCGGAGAACCTGGCGTCGCACCCGACAAATTAGCAAAGAGAGTATACTCTGGAAGCCAAGCCAACCGAATCGTATCGGTTTCACCCGCTCTATGTTTGGCGACGATCAACTCCCCAATTCCCTTGTCTTCGGTTTGCTTATTATAAACTTCATCTCGATAAATAAAACAAACCATATCGGCATCTTGCTCAATAGCACCACTATTATGACTCACAATTCCGTCTGCCAACCAGGAGGCAGGACCTGGAACCGTGAGATCATAAACTTCGGCTTCTCCATCCGGAACAATAGAAACAATGGAATCCCAACTCAGGTGAAAATCCTGGACAACTGCCAGTTGATCGCCCACTTTCAGTTCCTCTACCCTTCGCCATCCCTGAGCAGAATACAGCCGGTGACTCTTTGTAGCACAAATCACTTTGCGGCCCGCCAGCTGTACTTTAAAAATGGGCTTTCTACCCACACACCAGACTCGATCTGACTCTGCCAAAACAATTTTCTCGTCAGACGCCATCGCCAAAACCTGCGGAGTTTGCCCCACCAGACTCTCAATCGAAACTCGACCCCCATCGGCAAGAATCACTTGGGTACTTCCTATGACGCACTCCCTTAAGTCTGACAGCATAGGTCGCTTATTAGGGCGACTCTCAACGCCTCGATTGAGCTGAGAGAGAGCAATAATCGGAACCTTCTGTTCCTTAGCTAGACTTTTCAAATTTCGACTAATTTCAGAAATTTCTCGCTCTCGAGATCCATCCCCTTTTTGAGAAGACCTCGACCCCTTCATCAACTGAAGATAATCGACCACAATCAGATCTAGCTTTTTTTCAGTAGACATCAGGCGTCTACAGCGGGCACGAATATCCATGACTGTCAAATCACCCGAGTCATCGATAAATATTTTAGACTTAGACAGCTGATCCGCTGCATGAGCCAAACGAGGCCAGTCTCTTTCAGCTAGCCTCCCTATCTTCAGTTTTTTAGCCTCGATGCGAGTCATTCCTGACAAAAACCGAAACCCCAATTCTTCCTTGGACATTTCAAGAGAGAAAATGGCTACCACACTCTTGCCGGACGCCGCAATATTTTGGGCCATAGACAGAAATAAACTGGTTTTTCCCATGGCAGGTCGGGCGGCAATAATAATCAACTGCCCGCCCCTCAACCCACTCGTCAAGCGGTCAAAATCATCAAACCCGGTTCCCAACCCAATAACATCAGCCCGCTTTTGGGCCAATTCTTCAATGCTGTGCATATTCTCGACAAGAATCTGCTGCATACTTGAAAAAGATTTATTAAGTTTAGTGTCAGAAACTGAAAAAACTCGTCGTTCAGCCTCATCCAAAAAGGCTTCAGTATCCTCAATGCCGTCATAGGCTTCAGAAGCAATCTCCGAAGTCGTAAAAATCATCCGACGGAGAATAGCCTTATCTCGAACAATTCTTGCGTAATAACTGACATTACCTGTGGCAAAGGTATCATCAAAGAGACTCGTCAACGTCGCTGTGCCACCTATTTGCTCGAACCATCCTCGATCCCGAAGAGCGGAGGTCATCGTCACTAAATCAACTGGATCACCCCGCTCTGAAAGACTGAGGGCAACCTCAAAAATCTTCTGGTGTGCCTCTCGATAAAAATCTGCAGGATCAAGCCCCACCTCTAAAACACGGTGAATAGACTCGTTATGAAGTAAAATCGCCCCAAGAACAGACCGCTCAGCTTCTGTGTGATGAGGAGGAATTCGCCCCCCTGAAGACAAGGCTGCAGAACGATCTCCTTGCGCATTTTGATTACGCTGACCAAAGGAGCGACGATAGGGACCAGACTCTTGCCCAGACTCTGCTCCGAAACCATCACCCTCAATCATGAAACACTATTCCTCTTTTACAACCCAAACTTTAAGAGTTGCGCTGACCTCAGGCTCTAACTTTACTGAAACAGAATGAACGCCTAATGCTCGGATGGGTGAATTTAACACGATCGTTCTCTTATCCACCTTAAATCCAGCTTTTTTCAATGCATCTGCAATGTCTACATTAGTAACAGAACCGAAAAGCTTATCACTTTCGCCCACTTTACGAGCAATAGTACACGAAAATGCTTCTAATTTATTGGCCACTTCCTGAGCAGACGCCATCTGGGCAATTCTCTTTTTCTCAAGAGCTCTTTTGTGATGCTCGATCACTGCCATATTTTTTTCATCTGCAGCAACAACCAAATTACGGGGAAGCAGAAAATTTCTTGCGTATCCATCCGTTACTTTTACAACTTCACCAATACGACCTAAATTTTCAACATTTTCACGTAAAATAACCAACATGGTTCACTCCTTAATAGATGCACTAAAAAACAAGAATATTACGATTGCCTGAATTTACTTCGAAAGTCAAACCAGAGGTCAAAGAACCCGAGGCTTAAAACAAGGGGCATCATCAAAAATAAAGACAGGGAGAATCCCACAAGACGGAAAACACCTCTGACAGACCACATATCAAAATAATAAGTCAGAATGCTCAGTCCTTGAATTGCATAAATTGCCATTAAGAATTTAAACAAGTTCAAAGAGATATCCGAGATCACTCCACCATCGACCAGAAGAAAAAAACCAGTCACAATCGTAGGCCATACTAAAAACAAAGGTGCCTTCCAACATTTTAGGTAGTTCGGCTCTAAACCCATTCGCTCTCTCAAGCCGCTTGGATTAGCTCTCAACAAAAGCACCAAATTTGCCCAAACCAAAATGAGCGAAAAAATAGCGACCGCCGAGGGGAACTCTAACAGCAAACTCCGCTTCCATTCCTCGATCTCTGCAGGACTCATCAAACTCGAATTTACAGAAATCGAGCGCCCTAAATAGTCTACAAACCCTGAAATCTGACTCTGAATTTCATGAACCAGATTTAAGTGATAGAGTTGACTGTATCCAACAACCACAGCAGTTGCAGCAAAGACCATAGCCAACAATATCAAGGTCACAGAAAACTCAATCGACTTCTTGCGAATCAATAGCTCCGGCAAAAGAAGAGAAAGGGTCAGAACCCAGACGGCGTAGAAAATTAAACTAGAAGCTCCACCCAGCAATCCCACCAAAAGTGTGTTAGTCGCGGCAGCAGACCAAGCCCACTTCCGTCCCCTCCGAATATGCAAAAATAAAATGGGCAGGGGGGAAAAAATAATCAAAAAAGCACTTAAAAAGAAGAAAGCACTCAAACAAAAAGGAAAAAAGTAGGCCCACCAAGGCACCTGAACGGGAGCGCCAGGTCCGTTCAAAGGCCCCTGAGGCCCCTCACTTTTATCTGCAGATAAAGACTCACTCAACTCAGGAACAGGTCGCTGGCTGGAATCCTGTTCCTGAGAATGCGTGATACCTACTGAAGAGCTAGGTCCCCATTGAGACATAGCCTACCAAAGCTAAATTACGAGCCCGCTTAATGGCCGTAGTCAATTGACGCTGATGAAGCGCACAATTACCAGAAATTCGTCGAGGTACAATCTTTCCATGCTCAGTCACAAAGGACTGCATCATTCGGACATCTTTATAATCTAAAATAAAGTCCTGGTCTGAGCAAAAACGACATACTTTTTTTCGATGGAACCCGCCGCCGCGGCGTCCACGATCGTCTCCGTCTTTGTCCATACGGTCGCCCGAATCACGATTAGATCGGTCTGATTTTTCTCGCATTTCAGATTTCAAATGAGTTGTTGCCATAAATCTATTCCTTACCTAAATACCTAAACTTGTAGAATTAAACTCTAACGTTTCTATTCTTCATCTATTTCGACTGCGCCCAGCTCTTCCACGTCTTCAATTTCGTGTCGACGATCATCGCCGTAGCCTCTGCGTTCTGCATTTTTCTCTTCGCGACGAGCTTCTCGCTCTTCTTCACGTCGTTTAGCAGCAGCATGTATATCAGCCCTTTGCTTCTTAAACTCAGGAGCATCAAATTCTGTCTTCAAGTTGACGGTAAGAAACCTAAGGACATGATCTTGAAGACGAAGGTTACGCTCCAATTCATGAACGATTCCGGCTTTACCCGTATAAACGAGATAAGTATAGTGCCCGCGACTTTCTTTTCTGATCGGATAAGCTAACTTTTTCTTTCCCCAGTCTTCTGAAAGTACCACTTCACCTTGAAAAGTTCCTACTACTACGGATAACTTTTCTTGAAGGGTCTTGAGCGCTTCATCTGAAAGCTCAGATCGAGTAATAAAAGTAGTCTCATATCCTGCTAAAATTTCAGGATTCGAATTTGCCATAATTTCTCCTTATGGGTATTGGATTCATCCAAAAGCCCAAGGGCATTCTTACTTCACAACATATGAAGAGCTTGAACCGCCTCTGAGCAAGGTTTGCAGGTTAATAGCACAAGTTGTGGTCATAAAAAAGGGGTAAATTGACTACCCCTTCCTGAACCCAGAGTCTTTTACAGACAACTTCAGCTCAAGCGAGA
>JANNCA010000321.1:0-5282 GCA_031386075.1 Oligoflexia bacterium | reverse complement strand
ATCACTTCAGTGGAAGTAGCCATGGATAGAATCACCTCTTCATTTATGAATGATGCTCAGATGAATGAGCGTCTTCTTTACTGCCTGTTGGCGCCTTATTCCTCACCTTGGTCATATAGGATATTGAAGGCTTGTTATTGAGCACCTCGAGCACTCGAAATGCTTGAGGACTTTCCTTCATCTTAGAAACTCGACTTTCAGGATCATTCATGTCACCAAAAAGAATGGCCTCAGTGGGACAAGTTTGCTGACAGGCCACCTGAAAATCCCCATCCCGAACTTTTTCGCCCGCATCTTTAGCTTTGTCTTTTGCATCCCGAATTCTTTGGGTGCAAAAAGTACATTTTTCCATGATCCCACGCGTTCTGACCGTGACGTCGGGATTCCAAACTAGATTCATCGTGCCTTCATAGGCCTTCCAATGATCAAAGAAATTGAACCGCCGAACTTTATAGGGACAATTATTTTGACAATAACGAGTTCCAACGCATCGATTATAAACCTGAACATTCAGGCCCTCATCATCATGAACAGTTGCCAAAACTGGGCAAACCGTCTCACAAGATGCATTTTCACAATGCTGACAAAGCATCGGTTGAAAAATGACATCTGGGTTCTCAGGGGAGCCAGAATAGTAGCGGTCAATCTTAATCCAATGCATCTGTCGACTCACTCTGACCTGGTCTCGACCGACTACCGGAATATTATTCTCGGCTTGACATGCGATGACGCAGGCCCCGCAGCCGGTACAGGCATTCAAATCAATTGCCATACCCCAACGATAAGACTTATATTCATGGGCCGGCCAAAGAGTGGGCACCTGATCCAATCGAAGGTGAGGATCCGTATGCATAGCGGCAGCTGGATTTTTCTTAAATTGAGCTAACGTAATATCGTTGATAATCGGGCGATCCTCAGTCGCAGTATGCCACTGAGTGGATGCAAGTTTGTAAAATTTACCCGTCTTTTTGAGGGTCACGGTTCGGCCTGAATAAGCGAGGCGCCCCCCCTTTACTTGTACAAATGGAAAAACATCAATACCAGCTAAATTGCCGATTTTTCCGATCGACCAATGTCCATAGCCAACTGCGACGCTCACCACTTGAGAGTGCACGCCAGGTTGAATATGAACGGGTAACTGCACCTTGATGTCGTCTGCGCCCATCTCGACGACATCATCGTCTGAAAGATTCAACTGCTTGGCAAGTTGAGGACCTACATTTAAATAGTTATCCCAAGTAACGGAAGAAATGGGATCTGGCATTTCCTGGAGCCAAGCATTATTGGCGTTCCGGCCATCACCCAAAGAAGTCTTGGCATAGAGGGCTAATGAAATCCCACTTTCCATACCTTTGTGACTATATTGGGGAAACCGCCTCAAGGATTCTGTTCGAAACGAACGCACACTGGGTTTTAGGCCGACCTTTCCTTGAGCTGACTTCAAATCGAAAACACCTGTCCTGAGAACACTTTCCCAAAACTGCTCGAAATTCCCTGCAATTCCTGCCTCTCGGTAGATGGTTTCTTTCCAGTTATTTTTAAGATATTCATGCCAATCCTGAGCGCGAGAAACAGGGCCCTTGATCTTGAGCCCATGACTCCAAACGACCAAATTCTCTTCAAAAGATCGAGTCGAATGAATTGGCGCCAGGGTGGGTTGCTGAAGGCTATAGAGGCCTTTGCGAGGATGACTGTCTCCCCAATTTTCCAAATAATGGTGAGAGGCAAGTACAAAATCTGCCAAAAGGCCGGTTTCGCTTTCACGATCCGCAACTACAATCACGAGTGGCACTTTTTTGAGCGCCTCACTGAACCCCAAACGAGGCAGTGTATAGGCTGGATTGCATCCCGAAATAATCAGGGCATCCACTTGCCCAGCCTTCATATCGGAAATCAACTGAGAAAGTGCTGAAAAACGAGAACCAGAAGGGCGAGTATCTACAACCCCATCCACCGTGGCTCCCTCATTTTCCAAAAGAGAATTGAGAAGATTCACGGCGACCTGAAGGGACAATGCATCCTCAGTCTTCGACTGTGGACTCCCAGCCAAAACCAAGCTCTTGCCCCGATTTTGCCAGAGTTCTTCAGCCAGCTTCTTCAGCAATAAGGCTCCATTGGCTAGCCCAATATCCGCAGCCACCTTCTCCGGAGTATAATTCATGAGAATCGAAACAACTGCCGAATCACTCGTAAAACGTGATTTTTTCTGTCGAATGACTATATCCTGAGCGAGAGCCAATCCTATCTTGAGCTCATCGCCTGGTCGGATCGAATACCTCTCATCTGAATTGGCACCTGTCACCGTCATCGTCGGCTCGAAGCAAATCATTTTCGAAATTTTCGCATGGGCGGGATTCTGATGACCTAATTTTCTCCCGGCAGACCACGCGCGTGAGTATTCCATCGGAGAGAGCCAACCATCCAAAAAGTCTGCTCCGAGTGAAAGGACCATTTCGGCTTGATCGAATCGATAATGAGGAATGATAGGAGTCCCATAAGAAAGATCTTGGGATTCAGACACCTCTTCCAAATGAAGAGGATCGTATTCAATATGTTGCCCCTTTGAGAAAGCGCCTAAAAACTCGTGAATGAGCTTTCGAGTCGAATCACTTTCCATCTCGCCAGTCAAAATACGAACTCTCCCTGATTGGGAGGCCAGACTCTTGAGCTGAGGCTGAATGAGGGCATCGACACCCTCCCACTGAATTTCCTGATTGGAACCGCCTCCCCTGGCCCTTTGAATCGGTGCCTTCAGGCGATCCGTATCGTACAAGCCTAAAACAGAGGCCTGACCCCTGGCACAGAGGGCACCCCGATTAATAGGGTGATCAGGATTTCCTTCTAGTTTAATAGGACGTCCTTCACGGGTCTTTACGAGTACGCCGCACTGAGTTGCACAGTCTTTACAGGTGGAGGCATACCAATTCGCAACACCTGGAGTTATTTCTTCAGGCTTCACTACATAAGGAATAATTTTATGAACAGGTCTCCGAGCGCAGGCAAAGCTGGCCATGGCCATACTGGCACCCATGACAGTTAAAAACTCGCGCCGTGCCACTCCATATTGATCCGTTCGGTCAATTTGATCAATGGTCTCTACGGGTTTATCAAAAAATTCCTGGGCACGCTGCTCACGAACCTTTGGATCACTCCAATAGCTCGCCTCGAGTTCCTCTTTGCCAATCCAATGCCGAGGCGGAACAAAAGATTTAGGTTCCGATGACTGAGCTTTGGGTTCAAGAACTTTGTGAGAATCTGAGTGATGATGCTTGTCCATATTTTCTCTATTCATTTTCTCTATTCATTTTTTCTCTTCGAATTCCAATCGAGTCACTTCAATCCCTAATTATGACAGGTCGAACAATTGACAGATGCTACAGGGCCATGGGGATTCTTCATATGAGGATAACTCTGGGCTAGGACATGAGCTGGAGTCGTTTGCCCTCGATGGCACTCCATACACCAACCCATCGTTAATGCGGAAGTCTGCTCAATTCGTTCCATTTCTTTCACATTCCCGTGACACGTTTCGCACGCAATGCCCTTGGCCACATGCCGCTTATGAGGAAAATAAACATAATCGGGAAGCTCGTGAACTCGTATCCACTCAATCGGCTTTCCTTCAGCATAAGCCTTTCTGAGCTTCTGAATGTGGGGACTATCCACCTTCACGACTGAGTGACAGTTCATACAAACGTTGGATGAAGGAATCGATGCATGCCTCGATTTTTCAGCTCCGGAATGACAATATAAACATTGAATTTTGTTCACTCCCGCATGCAGTTTATGACTAAATGGGATCGGTTGTTCTGGAGCAAATCCTTGATTCGAAGCAGTGGGATAAAAACGGACGATTCCGTATATCACCGATGCTCCGGCTACCAGAAATAAAGCAAAGCCTAGCTTTTTTTGAGTCCCAGAGATGCGAACCATGAGATACCTACTTAGTGTTTTGATCTTTTTCGTATGTAGCGCTTATCTGACAAAGTTTCTAGTATTTTTTCTATCCTTACTCAAGTGCTTGCCAGAGTCACTCCCTATTTTCAAAATTCTTCAAAGAAGTGGCGTCTAGGAATAGTCAATTATTCAAGGCCCCACTCTTCATCCAGCTCGTGATACTCGACTCTTGTGAATCGCTGATATTAAAACTCGAGACATGCGCACTGTAGTAAGGTGTACAACCTGTGACTCCAGCAAAGTTATTTTTCGTGTAGTCGCTAAAAAGTGCTCCTGTCAAATAGGAAGTGCTCGGGCTGGAGGCGACCCCTAATTTGACGGTAGAACAATTTCCTTTACTGACTGCTCCTTGCACGCTACTCGTCCCGGTCAGGGTCGTGTAGGCGGTCACCTGACTTGTAAAATCCACCCTCACTCCGCTATTCACTGTCGCTGCGCCTGTTGGGATGTGACATTCTGCTGAGACGGCAGGAAAGCCAGAAATACCAGGTAAATCAAACCGAACCACCTGAGACCGTCCTGTCTGGAGGTCCTTCAAAACAAGCACTCTCTGGCTTTTTTCCTAAACTTGCACCGCTAGGCTCAAGCCATTGATTATAAAATAAATATCGACCCCCAAATCGCATCGCAGGCGACCAAATCTTACCTTCTACAAGCACATGCTTAGAACTCGTATTCAAATTCTCGACGACAATTTTATTATTCTGAGATGACGGGGTCCAGATATCTTTAAAAAGATAACCTAACTCGCGAGAATTCTTCCAAAAGGGGGTTGAAGGCTCCCCACCCTCCGTTTTCAAACAATGAATCCGATCCAAAGGAATTTTCCCATTTCTGGAATTCAGTTCAAAGCAAATATCTCCCCCTGCATTGGCCATTCAAGACCCGATAGAGTCTTTCCCTGCGAGAACTGTTTTGGGTCTGAATGAATGGCGCTGGACCTTGAGCCTTTGTCTTTTCAAGTAAAATTTTTTCGAAGTTTGGCCAATCCCCGGCTGCTTCTTCCTCGAGAATGGTCTGACGGTCGAGCAAATAAACTTTAGGCGAGCAGCCAACCGAAAGAAAAAGCTCCAATTGAAGCATTATAAAAATAATGAAAACTAAACTTCTCGCTGAAGTGGACCCTCCTTTATCTTGTTACTGGTTTCAGATGCAGCATTTAAAATCCAAACAGAAATCGGAATTCCACGCATAGAAATTTCAGACAAAGGAAACCCTTTCAGTTGGATATCCATGTCCATATAATTTTGCCGAAAAGACATTTGAATAAAACTCGGATAGACTATCATGAGAGCTTTTCTTGCCAAGTTCATTTTTTCGTTTTT
>JANNCA010000320.1:0-16345 GCA_031386075.1 Oligoflexia bacterium | reverse complement strand
CACGGCATTGGCCGCTATCAGGGAATAGTAAGACTCACCCTGTCAGGTGCGCCTAGTGACTTCCTAATGTTGGAATACGGCAATAAGGATAAACTTTACCTCCCGGTATACCGCCTAAACATCATAAAAAAATATACAGGCGCAGGCACTTCCACGCCCCTGGACCGACTCGGAAATGAACATTTTGCTAATACAAAAGAAAAAGTTCGGGAAGCAGTAAAAATTTTGGCCGTCGACTTGATTCAACTCTATGCCAAACGAAAAATTCGGCCCGGATTCAAATTCTCTCCTCGTGACGCGGATTTTAGAGAATTTGAAGATCAGTTCCCCTTCCAGGAAACGCCTGATCAACTTAAAGCTATTGACGCACTCCTTACGGACATGGAAACAGGGCAGGTGATGGACCGCTTGATTTGCGGGGACGTTGGGTACGGAAAAACTGAGGTGGCAATAAGAGCTGCCTTTCGTGCAGTATCAGACGGGAAGCAAGTAGCCGTCCTTGTACCAACAACTATTTTAGCCCATCAACATGAAGCTTCCTTCAAATCACGTTTAGAAAAATATCCGCTCATCATTGAATCTGTTTCACGCTTCAAAACCTCAAAACAACAAAAGGAAATAATAGAGGCCATTCAAAAAGGAAAAATTGATATTATCATCGGCACTCATCGCCTCCTTTCTAAAGACGTTCAATTTCATGATCTAGGCTTGGTTATCATCGATGAAGAACATCGCTTTGGGGTGGAGCACAAGGAACGACTGAAAACACTTAAAGTCAACACACATGTCCTAACCTTAAGTGCCACGCCTATACCCCGTACTCTAAACATGGCCCTATCTGGGCTCCGCGACATCAGCTTGATAAGCACTCCCCCAATTGATCGCCTTCCTATTCGAACCTTTATATCTAAATTTGACGACTTACTTATTCAACGAGCCATTGAATTTGAATTAGCCAGAGGCGGACAGGTATTTTTTTTACATAACCGCATTCAAACAATTCACAAAATTGCGAAAAAAATCAAAGAATTAGTGCCTTCTGCCTCTGTTGCAGTAGCTCATGGTCAGATGGCAGAAACCGACCTTGAAGACTCAATGATAAGTTTCTACAAAAAAAAGGCAACCGTTCTCGTTTGTACTACTATTATAGAATCAGGTCTAGACCTGCCCTCGGCAAATACCATCATTATCGATCGGGCTGACTCTTTCGGTCTAGCTCAGCTTTACCAAATTCGTGGACGAGTCGGGCGCAGCCAGGAAAGAGCCTATGCCTACTTACTCATCCCTCCGGAAACCGAAGTTACAGAGGATGCGAAACGTCGACTAGAGGTCATGCAAAAATTTTCAGAACTTGGCAGCGGATTTAGTATCGCCTCGCATGACCTAGAAATCAGGGGAGGTGGGGACCTCCTTGGAGCACAACAGTCTGGAAATATTGCATCAGTTGGCTTTGACCTTTATACCGAGCTACTTGAAGAAGCTATTCAAGAAATTCAAGGTAAACCTCAGGACAATAAACCCTGTGCTATTGAGCCGGAAATTAAAACCCCGTTTCCATCCTTTTTAGATGAAGATTACGTTCCAAACTTGCACCAAAGACTGTCACTTTACCGTCGATTTTCGGCTGCAACTCAAGATCAAGAAATTGACTCCTTAGAAGAAGAGATTTGCGACCGTTTTGGCCCCCTCCCCGAAGCAGCTCAGAACTTACTTTGGCTAATTCGTATCAAATTAATACTAAAAACAGCAGGAATTGAGGCCCTAACTGTGGGAGCCGAAAAAATATCTCTCCTTCCCTCAAAGGACAGCAAGATGGACCCACTTGTCGCTATCACCTTAGTTTCAAAAAACCCTGCCTATTACCAACTTACACCTGATTCAAGGTTGATTATAAAAATACCTACCAAGACATTGCGTGATCTCTACTTTAGTCTAGGGAAGCTGATCGAAACCTTCTCAAGGCACCCCACTTAACTCACTGGATCAGTCAAAATTATCCGCCCCAAAAAACTCGAAATAGCCTGTATCAATCAAAAATTTGCTAAACAGGTAAACCGCTGATAACCTTGCTCATATAGTAGTTCTATTAAAATCAAATGCCAATATGGAGGTTGCGAATGAGGACCTGTTTTATTCTGATTAAGTTACTTGGGTTTGCTTGCTTGTCTGTCATATGTCTACCTAACACAACCCATGCAACCACAGAGTTGGCTCGAATTAATCACACTGTAATTACATTGGAAGATTTTAATAAAAAATATCAAGAAAATCTTCACTTTTTCCAGCTAAGGCAGCCCACAAAGGGCGATGTTCTCCAGGAAATGATTAAGCGCGAACTAGGAATTCAGGAGGCAAAAAATTTAAAAATCGACAAAGAACCAGAAATTATAGATCGACTGAACACAGTACTATATCATGCCTTACTCGAAAAGAAGCTAAACAAAGACTTTGAAAGTATTCACATTTCAGATGACGAAGCCAAAACCTATTATGAAAAAAATCCTGAGATTCGAGTGAGCCACATTTTTATTGCTTTAAGACTCAGCGCTTCACAAAAAGAACAAAAAGAGGCATATGACCGGATTAAGAAAATTCAGGATGAGCATTTAGTTGATGGAAAAATGAGTTTCGCTGAAGTTGCCCAACGCTATTCCGAAGGACCTTCTGCCCCCATGGGCGGAGACATCAACTATCAATCAAGGGAACGTTTAGACCCCACTTTTTACGCTACTGCAATCAAACTCGGCAACCCCGGAAAAGTCAGTGGGATCATCAAATCCCAATTCGGTTATCATATTATCAAATTAACCTCAATTCGACCCTGGGCGGAGCAAGACAAGGCCCAAGTAAAACGTGCGGTATTTGAAGAACAACGTGCTAAAATTTTTGAAAAATATATTGCTTCGCTCAAAAATCAGGCCCAGATCGTAACTCACCCTGAGCTCATAAAAGAATAACTGCCTACAATAAATAGTGTAATATTGAACCTATTAAACCTTACTTTTTTATTTTTGGTGCTATTACTTTTAGAGGGCTGCTTTTCTGCGCCATCAACCTCGCTCCATGACGCAACTCGACTGCCAATGCCTACCAAAGATGAAATTGCACTGATTGATAACCATCCGCTTACGATAGCTGCCTTTTTAAAAATCCGCTCTCGTTTGCAAACTCGTTCTCCCGAAACAGCTTTATGGGTAGGGATTTCCATGATTGCACTACAAAACAAAACTCGAGCAGAGGGGCGGGAAATTTCATCCTTGGCGGCTTATGACATAGTCCGTTATGCCATTCGTGATCTTTCTACTTCAGATGCGAGATCTGCCCTGATTGAATACTTTCGAGAAACTGTCCCTTTGCCAGATCCTGATTTTGTAAAAAAAGAAATACAGTCAATTTCCGATAAAACTAGCGTCCTAAGGAACCCACTTCCACTCTCTTTTTTTAAATAGTTCCTTTTGTAATGAGTGGCAATTTTACTAAGTCTATGCAAAAAGTAACTTTATGCCGTGCCAGCTTAAATGTCAGTTTCAAGGTGCTTCCATTCGGTTGTTGATCATTAAAGTTTTATACTTCGCACTGGGAGTCCCCTTTCTCTTTTATAACCCACCTGGGCTTGCCTCTGAATATAAGACACTCGACAAAAAGGGTACTTCGACAGAATCTAAAAAGAGGCGGCTTGTGGAACAAGTAGAAGCCTCAGTTAATTCATTGCCCATTTTAACTTCAGACATCAGAAAATTTCGAGAAATCGCTCGACTCCGCGCTCAGTTAGATCCCTTATTTTCAGGCACTCCAGTTGCCACTCAGGGCGCAACCGCTTCGACTTCGGATATCATTGAGTTTCTCATTAATGAGCGACTCATTACTCAGCAGTACCCTAAAAGTGACAGCGAAGTGGAGCAAGAGATCAATTCGATTCAAGCAACAAACCACCTCACCCGTGCTGGCCTTAGGGAGGCCCTAAGCCGTGAAGGATTTAAGTTCCCCGACTATTTTGAACTCATTCGAGACTCCAGCAGTAAAAGAGATTTAATTGATCGCGATATTCGAACAAAAGTGAGCATTTCAGACGATGACGTCAAAAACTATTTTTACAACCATATGACGCAAAGCACTGTAGCCCCTCGCGCATATCATATTCAAATTATATCGGTATCTTTAGCTAACTATAAAACCCCAGCTGCAGCGAATCAAGTTGCTGCCGATGCGCTTAAAAGCGTTCAATCAGGTGAAGCGTTCGAAGAAGTAGCCAAGCGAGTCAGCGATGACCCGTCAGCACCATCCGGAGGAGACCTAGGAATACTTACTGAAGACCAAATGTCCTCTGTCATTCGCGACCAAATTAAGATCCTACAAATAGGAAAAATCAGCGGTGTACTTGGGGGACCCTTCCCATCTGAACGTTCCGCGAAGAATTCGAATCGCTTCTACTTTCTGAAGCTCGTAGATATTAAATCCAACGAAAGTGAGCGTTTCGACAAAATGAAGGAAGAAATACGAAATCAACTGGCTTCAAGCGAATATCAGCACCAAATCTCACTTTGGCTTGAAAGACAAAGACAGTCGGCCTTCATTCATCGAATAGGAGAAGCCTCTACTAACGAGATATCCCGAACAAAATGAGCGCATTAAAAAAAACACTCGCTCTCACACCCGGAGATCCTGACGGCATTGGGCCTGAAATCACCTGGAAAATGATCCGATCAAAAAACCTTGAAAAGGGGATTACGCTTCTTTGCGTGGGTGCAGAAGCCCCGTTTAAAAAACTCGGCGCTCCAATTGAACGATTCGACGAGAAGAACCCGTCACACACACCCCCTAAAAGCCGCTATCCGTTTGTCTGGCTATTACCCGCTCCAGAATCGGTTGAAACCGGTCGCCTCTTGGAAGGATTTCAAACCGGCTGGTCAATCGAAAAAGCCACTCAGTTGGTCCGAAGTCAGATTGCCTCTGCTCTGGTTACAGGACCCATAAGCAAAGAAAGATTACAAAAAGGGGGCTATATTTATCCAGGACATACAGAATTTTTAGCTTCACTCTGTCAGTCCTCTGGAATTATCCCTCCGGTAACTATGATGTTAGCTAACCAGCAGCTTAGAGTTTCACTTGTAACTACCCACATAGCGCATCAAAAAGTCTCCTCTTCTTTGACTGCTGATAAAATTGTCCGTGCCATTCAACAAACTGCTGATGGCCTCACTCAATTTTGGGGGATTCAAAAGCCAAAAATAGCTGTTGCAGCCCTGAATCCTCATGCTGGAGAATCCGGGCTTTTTGGATATGAAGAAATAAATACGATTTATCCTGCCATACTTTCAGCTCAAAATCTTCCTTCACAAAGTTTTGAGGTCTCAGGGCCCTATGCCGCTGACACTCTATTCGCAAACCACCTTCTAGCGAAATCCAAGAAACGCTATGATGCGATTGTTTGCATGTATCACGACCAGGGGCTCATCCCTGTAAAGCTTCTTGATTTTCATAATACCGTCAATGTAACCTTGGGACTTCCCATGATTCGGACCTCTGTCGATCATGGCGTAGGATTTGATATTGCTGGAAAGGGAGTTGCTAATCCCTCAAGCCTGTGCGCTGCTGTCAAGCTAGCAACCTATTTTATTCAGAAATGAGCCAAAGACTAAGGAAGAGACTAAGCAAATGAAACTAGAAATTCGGGCATCAATTTTTCGTGAATACGACATTAGGGGAATTGCTCAAAAAGACCTTACCCCTGAATTTGCAAAGTGCTTAGGGCAGGCCTATGCCCAATATATTTCTAAAAATACTCCCGCCTGCTCTCGACAAAGGCTTACGGTTTCGGTTGGAAGAGACTGCCGGCTGACTAGCGAAGAATATGCAGAAGCGCTTATTGAGGGTTTGACCCAAAGTGGAATTGATGTGATCCGACTAGGCGTTTGCCCTACCCCTCTGACTTATTTTAGTATATTTGACTTAAATCTTGACGGGGGAATTATGGTTACGGGTTCCCATAATCCAGCTGATTATAATGGATTTAAAACCTGCGTTGGAAAAGACACCCTTCACGGTGCCCAAATTCAAAATCTTCGCCTATTAATGGAGAAAGTTGCTATCAGCGTGACTCCTAGTCCTTACAAAGGAAAAGTTTCCGATTACCTCATTATTCCAAAGTATTTGGAGCACCTCGTTAAAAATGCTCGCCATTTAAAACCAAAAAAAATCGTGCTGGATGCAGGGAATGGTACCGCAAGTACGGTCGCACCCCCGCTGTTTAGCCGCTTGGGAGCTGAAGTAATCCCTTTATTTTGCGAATTGGATGGGAGATTCCCAAATCATCATCCAGATCCAACGGTTCCTGAAAATCTAGAAGCTCTCGTGAATCGAGTAAAATCGGAAAAGGCCGACTTTGGTCTTGCCTTTGACGGTGACTCAGATCGCATTGGCCTAGTGGATGAAAAAGGTCGAATTATCTTTGGAGATGAGCTCATGATCCTTCTCTCTCGAAGCCTACTCAAGGAATTCCCAGGAGCCACGATTATTTCAGAGGTGAAATCAAGTCATCGCCTCTACAGTGATATTGCGGCCCGGGGAGGTAAGCCTATCATGTGGAAAACAGGGCATTCTCTCATTAAGTCAAAAATGAAGGAGACTGGCGCTTTGCTGGCAGGTGAAATGTCTGGCCACATTTTTTTTGCTGATAGGTATTTTGGTTTTGATGACGCTATTTATGCTGGACTACGTATTTTTGAAATCGCGTCTGAACATCCAGAGGGCCTCTCCACTCTCTTAGATGATCTTCCTGTTTCGGTTTGTACCCCTGAAATTCGAGTAGACTGTGAAGAAGACATGAAATTTCGTTTAGTCGAAGAGACTAAAAAACGCCTTGCCCGTCACTATAAAACCAATGATATCGACGGCGTTCGTGTGGATTTTGGTGATGGATGGGGACTCGTTAGAGCATCCAATACTCAGCCTGTTCTAGTCCTTCGTTTTGAGGCTCCCACCTCAGATCGCTTAAGGGAAATACGGCAGATCATAGAATCTGCCTTAAAGGATGCAGCACTAGAAATAGATCATTTCCCGATTCAAACTCAACCCACTTCGAACCATTTGGGATAGCTTTCTATACTATGAGTTCAAAAAAAGACACCGCACTTCCTTCTCAGCCAAATAATGATGAAGCAATCATTGTTAAAGGCGCTCGGGTCCATAATCTAAAAAATGTCGATGCAATCATTCCCCGAGATCAATTAACAATTATTACTGGCCCTTCCGGATCTGGTAAATCATCCCTTGCATTTGACACTATTTATGCAGAAGGCCAAAGAAGATATGTAGAAAGTTTATCAGCCTATGCAAGACAGTTTCTTGAACAGCTCAATAAACCAGATGTAGAATCGATCTCAGGACTAAGTCCTACAATTTCTATTGAACAAAGGACAACCAGCTATAACCCAAGATCTACAGTAGGAACAGTCACTGAGATTTATGACTACTTAAGGCTTCTCTACTCTAGAATTGGGAAGCCGTTTTGTTGGAAGTGCGACAGACCGATCCAATCTCAGTCTCCGCAGCAGATCGGGGACTACATATTATCCGCCGGGGAGGGGTCTCGAATTTCCATTCTTGCGCCTATTGTAAAAGGACGAAAAGGGGAATACCAAAAAGAGCTCCAACTTTTAAGACAAAAAGGATTTGTTCGAGTTCGCATTGACGCGGAAATTTTCGATCTCTCCGAAGAAATATCGATAGATAAGAACAAAAAACATGACATCGATGTTTATGTAGATCGCCTCGTCATAAAAAAAGATATGAGCACTTTGAGCGCAAGAGTAAGCGAATCTGTAGATCTAGCTCTCAAATTAGGGGAGGGGGCCCTTATCCTAGAATGCCAGGAAGGCACGATACGAACTGAAACACTCATGTCAGAACGATTTGCCTGCCCAGAGTGCCACATCAGCTACCCAGAGCCAGAACCTAGAACTTTTTCATTTAATAGTCCAATGGGAGCGTGTCCTCAGTGTGAGGGCTTAGGAATCGACAGGAAGAGTAGTGAGAACGAGGACACTGACGATGAATTAGCTCAGACTCTCTCTGACATTCCCACTCTCATTCAAGAGAGGACTCCTGAAACGACTCCCTGTCTCCTTTGTCATGGAAGCCGCCTTCGCAAAGAAAGCTTACATTTCAAATTAGGAAATCGAAATATTTCCGAAATTTGTACTTTTTCAGTCGGTGAGTTGCAGTTTTTCTTCCAGCACTTAATAATCTCTGAACGAGAAAAACTAATCGCTGATCGCATCCTTAAAGAAATTTTTGAAAGACTTCGCTTCCTCAATGAAGTGGGTGTCGGCTATCTCAGCTTAAGCCGCTCAGCTCAAACTCTCTCTGGTGGTGAAGCCCAGAGAATTCGGCTGGCTACTCAGATTGGAAGTTCATTAGTAGGCGTCATTTATGTGCTCGATGAACCGAGTATTGGACTTCATCAGCGCGATAACGAAAAACTGATCTCTACCTTAATCCGACTCAAAGAACTGGGAAACACCGTTTTAGTTGTTGAGCACGACCGAGAGACCATAGAACGGGCTGACTGGATCTTAGATTTAGGTCCTGGAGCTGGAACCCTGGGAGGCAATATTGTTGCCTCCGGTACCCTTAAGGATATTCTTCAGTCCAAGAAAAGTTTAACAGGTAAATACCTACGTGGAGATTTAGAAATTCCCGTTCCTAAAATTCGCCGCCCTTGGGCTAACCAGGAAGTCCTTCGCATCGAAGGTGCAAGGCTGAATAATCTAAAAAATCTCTCTATTGATATTCCCTTGGGCGCCTTGACATTTGTAACTGGAGTTTCGGGAAGTGGGAAAAGCACACTCATCATAGATACATTTTACCGCTTTTTAGTACACTCTCTTTATCAAGTAAATGTAGGGGATCTTCAAGTAACAGCTATCCACGGGATCGAACATATAGATAAAGTGATCGATATTGATCAACGACCTATTGGCAAAACTCCTCGCTCCAATCCCGCCACTTATACTGGAATCTTCAGCCTAGTCCGTGACCTCTTCGCGCATCTTCCTGACTCTCAAGTTCGAGGCTATTCCCCAGGCCGATATTCATTTAACGTAAAAGGTGGCAGATGCGAGGGTTGCAGGGGGGATGGGATGATGAAAATCGAAATGCACTTTCTCCCCGACGTGTATGTTCAATGTGAGGTTTGTAAAGGGAAAAGGTACAATCGCGAAACCATGGAAATTCGCTACAAAGGTAAAAATATTGCGGAAATTCTTGAAATGACTGGAGCAGAGGCTTTGCCCTTTTTTGAACCCATTCCATCGATCCATTCAAAACTCAAAGTAATGAATGAAGTCGGTCTGGGATACCTTCAACTAGGTCAAAGCGCCACAACTCTTTCTGGGGGCGAGGCACAAAGAATTAAGCTCTGTAAGGAACTTTCTCGCCGAGGCACGGGTCGAACCGTTTATATTTTAGACGAGCCCTCCACAGGACTTCACTTCGATGACGTTAACAAACTTTTGTCCATTCTACAGGCCTTAGTCGATCAGGGAAACACCGTTATTGTGATTGAACATAACCTAGACATGATCAAAGTAGCTGATTATGTTATTGATCTCGGCCCTGAGGGAGGAAAAGAAGGAGGGAAAATTATCGCAGCTGGCACACCAGAGGAAGTTGCAAATAACAAAAGTAGTTACACGGGTCAGTTCTTAAAGTCTTATTTAGAGAGAGGCCAACAATCCCTCATCAAATAGACGCCACGTCGTTTTAAAATCCCAGTTCCAACATCTCAAAATCGATGCGAAACTGGGAATTAAAAATCTCCAAAGATAGGCCGTTTAATCAGACCATCTTTAGATCTTAATGAATGCAATTACGAATGCATAAAGAACAAGGGACTCAATAAGAGCCAAACCGATAATCATAGGCACAAAAATTTTAGATTGAGCTGCTGGGTTACGGCCAATGCCTTCTAAAGCAGCAGCAGCAGTGCGCCCTTGACCTAAAGATCCTCCAAATGCAGCCAAACCAATTGCAAGTGCGGCACCGAGTGATCTAAAAGCATCTCCGCCCCCGTGGGCAGCTTGGGTGACCTCTTCTGCGGCCATAGCCATAGAAGCTCCAAATACCATAACAAATGTCCCTAATACTAACAGGGTTTTACGAAAATTCATGTTCATTCCATCCTTTCTCAATGGTCGTGTGATGTCGACAGGGAAATATAGACCATCGTCATCAGGCAGAAGACGAAGGCCTGGATAAAGGCTACAAACACTCCCAAACCATAAAAAATTACAGGAAGGAGGTAAGGAACCAAACTGCTAAAAACTCCAAGAACGATGTGGTCGCCCATGATGTTCCCACGCAAGCGAAGTGCTAGGGAAAGAGGCCGAAAAATATGAGATGCCAGCTCTATGATGAGCATCAATGGAGCTAACCAAAGCAAGGGACCCAAAAAATGCTTTAAGTAAGCTACGCCATGGGCCTTAAATCCAGCAAAATTGTAATAGAAAAACACAAAAATTCCAAGGGCTAGAGTTGTATTTAAATTATTGGTAGCAGGCAACAAACCAGGTATCAAGCCGATTAAATTAGAAAAAACTATAAAAACAAAGAGACTTCCGATGACGGGAAAGTAAACAGGAGCGTCATGAGGTCCAATGACTGATTCAGTTAACTTAAAAAGACTTTCAGCAATGATTTCAAAAAAGTTTCTATAGGTCATTTTAGATTCAGGGATCAGTCCCCCATCCGTGACTCTCATAACGTCTAGGAGCTGCTTTCGTGCTACAAGAGTTGTCAATATCAAAACAGTAGAAACAAGAATCGTCATACCCACATGATTCGGAAGATCCCTGAACACAGGAACATAAGATAGCCAATTAAAACCATGTTCTTCATGCATTACTTAATACCCTCTGGCTCCATAAAACCCTCGACCTAGGGGAACTGCTCATGAAGTTCCTATTCCTAGCAACGATCCACACTTTGGGATTTTTGGTTCTTTTAGCAGAATCATTGCAAAAAGTCCTAAATAAACTTCCCAACTTATCCTAGTTTCCTGGCAATTCGATACATTCTAAAACATGCCAAGACAAGTCCGGTAGTCGTAGTTATGAGTAAAACCCATCCTGGTGCGCCCCACTTTTTCCAGGCGACATACCCAAGAAACACGCCCAAACCGGTAAAACCAACTAAATCCCCAATAATAACTACAAACAACCCTATTTGCCTGAACAGTTGTTCTGGCTTATCGTTCATTTACCCCTCGAGATAACACATATTCCGAGGCCATTCAACCTACTTGACAAAGTGCTTATTATTTCAAAGCGCTTCGAAGTGACATTCTCTGTTGAATTCGGTTCAGTTTCACCTCAATAACATCAGGTGACAAATAAGAACCTTTAAGAGCGGCAAATGCCTTATAAGCATCTCCCAATAAATCAAGTTCCTCGAGGCACGAAGCAATCCCAAATTTAGCCTCTGTGACTAAGGAACTTCTGGGATATCTCATCATAAATTTTTCGAAGGAACTTTTTGCTAAGTCATAAGAATCTAACCCGCGTGCTAAATAAGTGACTCCGATTTCATACATCGCTTTTTCGGCCAAATGAGATCGTGGGAAGGTTTGAATGAGCTCCCGATAGGTGGCAACTGCCTCATCAAAATGGAAAAGAAAGTAATGACTTTTGGCTATTCGAAACAAAAACTCTCCCGCCTCTGGAGCTTGATGTCTTTGACTCAATAGAGTTCGATAATGTTGAATAGCTAAATCATATTGTTCTGTTTTAGAGTAAAGGATTTCACCTATCTGAACCTCGGCATCCCATATAAGGCTCGGATCACCACTCAATTGAATAAAATTTTGAAACTGTCTGATCGCCTCAGGATATCGAGATAGAAAAAAACACTGAGTCGTGGCTGCCCGAAACATTGCTTGCAGCCCAAAATTCCCTCTTGGGTCTTTAACAATAACTTTTTCAAATTCTGATACAGCGGCAGTATACTTTTGGTCAGTCCAAAGTTTTTCTCCTAGAAGATAATGGTTTCTTGCACTATCAACACTACAACCCTGTCCACTTAAAGCAATGATCCACCCTAATCCAAAAAAAATAAAACGAATCGCGACCGCAATCTCCATTCTTCTAGTCTATTCAGATACCGGCTCATCCACAACATCATTCTGTCCCTTGGAATCACTGACAGGTAGCTCAGGACGGATCTCCCCCTCTGGAACGATGATAGCATTTTCAGCCATATATTCGAAAGAGACTACTTTTTCGGCTCCTGACAAGGAAATTAAGCGAACCCCTTGAGTATTCCGCCCCTGCTCAGAAATTTCCCCCACATGAATTCTAATCATCTGCCCCTTACTCGTAACTAACATGAGGTCGTCTTTGGCTAATACCTGCCTAGAACCCATAATGGTTCCATTTTTTTCAGTGGTCTTCATATTAATGACTCCCACTCCACCCCGACTTTGAATACGATATTCCTTAACGGGTGTTCGCTTCCCGTATCCGTTTTCTGTCACAGTTAAAATCTCGTACTCGGGACTACCAGGCGAATTATCAGCCGCGTTCAACACCTCTAACGCAACCACCCGATCTTCATCTTCGAGATTCATACCAATTACACCTCTAGCGGCGCGGCCCATCGATCTAACATCCTGCTCATTAAACCGAATACTCATTCCGCTGCGAGTGCATAAGAAAATATCGTTGGCTCCTTGGGTTAATTTAGCACTTACGAGTTCATCTCCTTCGTCGGTCGAAATAGCCATAACCCCCGCAGCCCTTACATTCTTAAATTCACTTAATGAGGTTTTTTTAATTATTCCTGCACGAGTCACCATAAATATATATTCATTTTCTTTAAAATCAATAACAGGAAGAATTGCCTTTATCTTTTCTCCAGGCTGAAGGGCAATCAAATTGACTATCGCCTTGCCTTTGGCACTTCGGCTGGCCTCAGGAACCTTATAAACTTTTAACCAATAAAGTCTCCCCTTATCAGTAAAGCACAGAAGGTAGCTCAGTGTATGACATCGATAAATAGCAGTAACAAAATCTTCGTCGCTTGTACTCACACCCCGAATTCCGCGCCCACCTCTATGCTGACTGCGAAACTGACTTGGATCTGACCGTTTAATGTAGCCTGCATGAGTAATAGAGACGAGCGTCTCCTCATCAGCAATTAAGTCCTCGATTTCAAATTCTGTAGTTACACCATATACAATCTGGGTACGTCTTTCGTCTCCATAAGTCTTAAGTATATGCTGAAGCTCTTTCTTGATAACCTCAAATACTAGAGACTCACTTCCTAAAACCCTTTTGAAATCCTCAATAGATTTTAAAATCTGAAGATGTTCTTCTAAAATCTTACCTCGCTCCAACCCTGTTAATCTTTGAAGCCTCATTTCTAAAATAGCTTGTGCTTGAAGTTCAGAAAATTTAAATTTTTCAATTAAACCAAATCTAGCTTCTTCGGGGTTCTTAGCTGTTTTAACAAGATCTATTACTGAATCAATATTTTCAACGGCTCGCTTCAAACCTTCTAATATGTGGCCCCGCGCTTCTGCCTTCTTCAAATCGAAAATCGTTCGCCGTACGACCACATCCTTACGGTGCTCAACAAAAGCCCACAAAATATCTCTGAGTTGAAAAGTCTTAGGTTGATTTCGATGAATTGCCAACAAATTAATACCAAAACTATCTTGAAGTTGAGTCAGCTTATACAACTGATTAATAATGACGTTCGAATTTTCACCTTTTTTAACTTCAATAACCATGCGCATGCCACTACGGTCAGATTCATCTCGAAGATCAGTAATTCCCTCAATTTTTTTATCTCGAACCAGGTCTGCAATTTTTTCAACCAATTTGGCCTTATTTACCTGATAGGGAAGTTCGGTAACAACAATTCTTTCTCGATCTCCCTTCCAGGTTTCGATCTCCAGCTTAGCCCTCATCGTTATGGCGCCACGCCCTGTTCGATAGGCTTCCTTTAAATGAGGTCCCCCAAAAACAAATGCTCCGGTTGGAAAATCTGGCCCTTTAATAAACTCTAAAACCCCATCCGTGTCTAGAGCTGGATTTTCAATAAGAGCCAATGTCGCACTTATGACTTCTGTCAAATTATGTGGAGGTATATTCGTAGCCATACCTACTGCAATTCCACTCGAGCCATTGACAATCAAATTCGGAATTCTGGCTGGTAACACCTTGGGTTCTGTCAGGCTATCATCATAATTAGGACCATAATCGACAGTATCTCGCTCAATATCTGCAAGAAGCTCCTCAGTAATCTTGGCCATTCTGATTTCAGTATACCGCATTGCCGCTGGAGCATCTCCATCTACCGAACCAAAATTCCCCTGCCCATCAATGAGTGGGTACCGAAGCGAAAAATTTTGGGCCATTCTGACAATTGTATCGTAAACTGCCACATCACCGTGAGGGTGGTACTTACCAATGACATCACCGACTACACGCGCCGATTTTTTATAGGGTTTATTATGCACATTTCCCAAATCATACATAGCATAAAGAGCACTTCTATGTACGGGCTTCAAACCATCACGTACATCTGGAAGAGCTCGGCCAACGATTACACTCATAGCGTAATCTAGATAGGCCCCTTTCATTTCATCTTCAATATTAACTACAATTATACTTTTATCATGAGGTTGAATTTCAGACATTTTAATTTACCACCGAATCACTGCAGAAGCCCAAGTAAAACCGCTTCCAAAAGCAGCCGAAGCTACTAGCATCCCTTTTTTAAGTTTTCCTGCTTTGACCGCCTCATCCAATCCAATCGGAATCGTAGCAGCCGTTGTATTACCAAAACGCTCGATAGTATTAAATACTCTATCTTCTGGAATCATGAGCTGTTTGGCTACCAGCTCATTAATTCTTAAGTTGGCTTGATGGAATACAAACAAATCAATATCTTGAACTTTCAGTCCATTTATGGCTAATGCCTCCATAACTACTTCCGGCATTCTCTTGGCGGCATGTGTAAATACAGCTTTACCATTCATCTGAGGATATTGCTTACCTTCGCTAAGTCGAGCCGATGTGAGTCTATCTCCCGAATGGGCGTTGCCTGGCTCAGGAATCCATAGCTCTTTCGCAAATCGGCCATCAGCATGAAGATGGGTAGACAAAAGCTGAGAAGAACTCTTATCTACTGGACCCTCACAGACCCCTAACACCACGGCTCCAGCGCCATCGCCAAAAAGCACAGCAACGTCTCTTCCCCGTGTTGACTTATCCAGGCCCTTTGAGTGAGTTTCGGCCCCCACTAGAAGAATTTTCTTATAGGTGCCTGTTCGAATATACTGATCTGCAATTGATAAACCATAGAGAAACCCAGTGCATTGCTGCCTAACGTCAAGGGCAGGAATTCCTGGAGTATTGAGCTTCGCCTGAAAAAAGCAGGCTGTACCTGGGAACTCATGATCCGGACTCAAAGTAGCCAGAATAATCATATCTAGTTCTTCTTTTTTTACACTTGCCGATTCTAAAGCCCTTGCTGCAGCAATAAGTGCCAAATCAGAAGTACACTCATCTGATTCTTGATCTATCCAATGTCTCTGTCTGATTCCAGTTCTTTGATGAATCCATTCGTCTGTTGTGTCCATCAAAGACTTCAGGTCATCGTTGGTCCATATCCGGGGTGGCACATAAGATCCAACTCCTAAAATCTGTGTATATTTCATATATCTAAGTTCCTCACTCGCAGTGCATTCTCCTGAATGAATTGCCTACGAGGTTCAACTTGATCTCCCATAAGTACCGAAAAGATTCCATCTGCCTCAACTGCATCCTCTACTGAAACTTTTAATAGCGTTCTTCTAGCAGGATCCATTGTAGTTTCCCACAGTTGATCTGGATTCATTTCTCCCAGGCCTTTATACCGTTGAATGGTCATTCCTGTCTTAGCCAATTCCAGAACTTTTTCCGCTAACTCTTCTCCATTTTGAACCTGAATCTCAAGTTTACTTTCGTCAATAAGTGTAAATGGCCCCCTACCAATAGTTTCCATCACTTGATAATGCTTACAAAGCTCCTCGTATTCCGGGGAGTTTATAATTGCGATATTAATTGAGGACACTCGTTTTGAGCCTTGAACAGTATTTTCAACTGTGGCAGACCATCCACTATGTTCAATATCCTGAAATATAGTAAACTCAATAGGAATATTTAGCTTTCGGAGCCTATCGGCAATTTTAATTAATATTTTTTCAAAATGATCTTTTGACTCTAAGGTAACAGTTGTTACGCCTTCTACAATCAGGGATCGAAGAATTTCTGGATGTAACTTTCTTGCTACCCGATCAATA
>JANNCA010000192.1:0-14576 GCA_031386075.1 Oligoflexia bacterium | reverse complement strand
TCCTTTTCCCTGAGCCGAGCATAAACTTCCATATTTTGCATGGTTTGGGCAGCCTGCTCAAAGTAAGGATAAATAACAGGTAATAATCCCCAATTATTCCCCCAAGGCTCCGGAGGCAAAGGTACCCGTAAAACGACAAATCCCAAAGTCTTCCCAGAGTGAAAAAGAGGTATCAATAAATTCGAGCCTAACGCTCTTAAACCCTGAATCAGCAGGGCATAATGTTCCCTTTGCACTCGACTTGCAGAACGATCAATTTCATTCTCAAGAATTTGATCGAGAAGAATCGGAAACTTACCTCTACCGGCCAATTCACCACAGTATTGAAGTATTGGATGATTCGCCAGGATTTCCCTCAATCCTGGCTCCAAAGAATCTTCACCCACAGTCTGACGTTCAACAGTCCTTACTTTTCGATATTTGGTTCCATCTCCCCTCAAAACGAAAAGAGCCCCCCATTCTGGCTCTAAAACTTGTTCAGCGGTCCCTAAAATCGCTTGGAATAAAGTCCCTAAATCCACGATCCCGGTCAACTTTCTCTGCGCTTCACGCAAAGTTTGTTGGAGTCGACGATTCTTTTGGGTCAAAAGCCTTTGAGTAAAATATCCGACCATGGATCTCAATGGATCTAAAAGCATCAAGATTAAAAAAGAGGCAATAAATGAATTTAAAAAGAATAATCCTGGGCTATTCTCAATCCATGCAACAAGGAGTGAATAAACCACCGTCAAAGTAAAAGCGACCGTGAGAAGAACTAAAAACCTAGAAAACAAAGCACTCATATTCAAAAGTCGCTGCTGTGAAATAGCCTGACTCAAAAAGAAAATGTAAATAGTCAAAGCTATATTTCCAAAGGCGGGTAAAGATACTCCCATCCAAGGAATATGATCCATCACTGAAATACCCAAGACAACCAAGGCTCCGATATAGATAAAATTCCTGCGAACTACGCCCACAGTTGGCATTTTAGGGAGTCTCTTCATTCCGTTCTTCATCATTCGATCAATCCACATAAGGTGGAGTGTCTGAAAAAAAACCAAAACTGGAGAAAAATAGATCCACTGTAATATCCAGGGAATCGCCTCCAAGTGAAAAACAAGAGCAATACTCAATAAAATAGAAAGAACGGAACTCAGGCGAAGAAGCCATCGACTAAAACTATCCTGCATTCTTACCATCAGGCGAATAAAGGACAAACACGCAGGTGGCAAAAGTACATTAAAAAACAAATGAAATCGGTAAAATCCTAAGCCGGGCCAAACCTTATCCAAAAAAAAGGAAATCGCCCAAGCGGAAATCAAGGTTGTCAAAGTCGCGAAGGATAGAAACAAAATATTCTTTACGTTGCGCGCCAGTACTGAGAATCCCAGTGAAAAGCTGATCAGTCCCACCAAAAGGGATGACTGTCCTAAAAAATCCATGACGGCGCTCCTTTTGAGGCTATTGAAAGCAACTCTTGAAAACAAAGCTTACACTTAAGTTTTAAAGTATTCCACCGATAGGAAAGAGTATGGACTCGATTCACCCCATTCAGTCAGTTCGAAGGTATCGTAGCAATCCAATCGAAGTGTGTATTTTTGGCCTAGTAGGATTAGTCTTGATCAATTCTATCTACCACCTTTTTTATGATCACTCGGCTTTCACAGCTAACGCCTTGACTGCAATGAAATCCAACGCATTCTCTGATGGGCGCCAACTCGCGTCAACTTCTCAAAATCTTTCCAGTATTCAAATTCAATGCGACGAAAACCCACCCCAAGAGACATCGTCCAGTAAACTTAGATTCAAAGGACCGATTTGCGGCATGAATTCCGAACGATCGGGTAGTAGCCTCATTAAAACAACCTTCATTAATTCTAGTAATCAATTCGCCGCAACCGTATTTACAGACCTTAGAGCCGGTGAATTTTCAACAGATTATATTCCCTTGGTGGCTGGCGATAACTTGATCCACTTCGAATTTGCCTATAAAGATGGAACGCCTGTCTCTCAAGACATGCACCTGAACCGCAAGTAAAATCTAACTGCGGCCGAAGAAAATACTTTTCGGAGGTAAAAATTTAGATCGCGCGCACGAAATCAATTTTTTAAAAGGTAGATTAGGCAGCCAACGTTACGATCGACTCAAAATTACTGGCCGCAAAGTCCCAATTCAAAACAGATGAAAGTGCTTTCAAGTATTTCGCCCGCTCATTTCGATAATCAATGTAATAGGCGTGCTCCCATACGTCGCAGACGAGAAGAGGAGTTAAGCCCGCTCGAAGAGGGTTTTTGGCATTCGAAGTCGCCTCGATCAAAAGCTTCCCGTCTGAATGGTTCCTCACCAGCCAAACCCAGCCTGAACCAAATTGATTGATCGCCGCCTTTGAAAACTCCTGCTGAAATTTCTCTAAGGACCCAAAGTCCTTATGAATCGCAGCCAGGAATTGACCTTGAGGTTGCTTTCCCTCCGGAGAAAGACTTTGCCAGAGAAATGAATGATTCCAAGCTTGAGCGGCCTGATTGAAAAGCGGCCCATCAGACGCGGTCATCACAATTTCTTCCAACTGTGCGGTTTCAAACTGAGTTCCTCGAATGAGTTGGTTGACCTCATTGACATAGGCCCGATGGTGTTTGCCATGATGGAATCGCAGGGTCTCAGCGGAGATGTGAGGTTCAAGTGCATTTTCTGAAAACGGTAGCTCCGGTAATTCATGCTTCATTGGTCCTCCACTTACTCTTTATGGTTTCAATTTTTGGGTAACAAATTCCGTTCGATTTGGATAACAAAAAAGTGCAAAGAGGGTTCCAACCTTTTGCGGCCCTTTTAATTCAACAAATTGAAAAATGGCGCATCTTTTGCGAGCCTAGATGTCAGAGGAATCTGATCAATCTGTAATTATAACGATAATTTTGATTGAATTTCAAAAGGAAAAAATTAGCCTAAACGAACTACAAAAAACGTCGGGAGTCACAAATGACGACACGCTCCCTTTCGTGGATCCTTACATTGGGACTCGTAATTTTTTGCAAACAGGGATTTTCAGCTAGCCCCCTTCAAGAGGAAGACCGCACGCTCCTCAATAAGCTTGTACAAGGAGACTCAGCTGAAATCCGGATCGGAAAGTTGATTGAAGCTAGGACCTCGCAACCTAATGTAAAAGACTTTGCCCATCGAATGGTCAATGATCACTCTTTGTTATTAAGCGAAACGAACAGTTGGGCAAAAAACAGGTCAATCCCATTGGAAGTAAATCCAGGCGTAGAAGAGAATATGATGATGAAACAACTTTCCGGTCTGACAGGTCAGGCGCTTGATCGGAAGTACATTCAAGAAATGCTCGAAGATCACAAATCAGAGGTTTCAAAGGTAGCACAACACCTAGAGAAAAAGCCCAACTCGAGTATTTCACCTCTACTCAAAAAGACGATTCCGATTTTAGAAGATCACCTCAGACTGGCTGAAAACGTGGCGGGACAAATCGGCATCAGCCCTGATGCAGGCTTAACTAACCCTAAGCCTCTCGCCTCATTGGAGGTACGGTTCGATAAAGATTCAGAAAGGGAAAATGAATGAAACTGAATATTTTAATTGAGTGAGTGAGGTCTGAGTTAAACAAGTATTTTATAATATATCTCATTAACCCCGATCAAAGTGCGACAATTGTAAGGTTGGTTGGATTTGAGAAATATCGGTCTAATGAGGTTGATTTATTCTAGGGACTAAGACAATTTTACCGACATGATTTTTTTTAAGAAACTCTGTCTGAGCTTGAGCAATCTCACTCAGTTGAAAAACCCGATCCACTCGGGGGCGAATTTTTCCAGATTCTTCAGACTCTATGTATGCAATCAAACGCGGGAATACACCCTGATCCCATGCAGTAGATCCTATGAGAGTCAGATCCTTCAAGTATAATGCGCGCAAATCAAAAGCGACCATCGGACCCGCGATCGCACCACAGGAGGCATAACGCCCCCCTCGCTTCAATACCTGCAATAACTCAGAAAAGCCCTTTCCTCCGACGCTGTCGATCACCACATCGACGGACTCTTTCTGGCAAAAGTCAAAGAGGGGACCTTCCCGAGGAATAACCCGATCAGCACCCATATCCTGAACCTGCTCCATTTTGCTCTCCCCCACAATCGAAGTCACACGTGCCCCCCTCATTTTGCACAACTGAAGAGCAGCAGTACCAATGCCTCCCGATCCACCGGTAATCAACACATGATCCGCCGAAGTTACAGTTGCCCGATGCACCATGTTTTCAGCAGATCCATAAGCACAAGGAACGCTCGCCAATTCGATATCGGTCCAATCGCAATTTACCAAAAAGACCTCGTTTTCTGGCACCCTAACGTATTGAGCGAAGGCACCATCGAAGTCAGACGCCATCCAAACGCTCTCCATAGATGAATACCCATGGGGGCGCATGCAGGGACGAACTAAAACTCGCTTACCTAACCAATGAACCTGTTGACTTGAGCTCACCTGTACGACTCTCCCACAACAGTCGGTGCCCTGAATTAATGGGAATGGGGTCGGTTGATTCCAGCCCGATCGAGAACTTTCATGACCTAAGGTTTCGGCAGTCCCTTCAGTCACGCTCGAAGAATACCACCCCAAACGGGTGTTAATTTCGTTATTGTTCACGCCTGCAGCCAACACCTTAACCAAAACCTCATGAGTCCTGAGCGTAGGCACCGGAATTTCTTTAAGCTGCAACTGATCGAGGCCTCCCGTTCCAAGAGTGACCACTGCCTGCATATTCGCTGGAATGGTTTCGAATTGATATGAATCTGTCGTGATGGGCGTCATACGGTTTTACTTCTGACAACCGACTCCGCCACAACCCCCTCCAGCTTCCGGTAATCTTCCTCTAACTTTAGAAGGGCCGCCTTCAAGCTCTGAATCGACTCGGGGGTCGTACCGGCGGTCGTTAAGCGGTCCAACGCGACTCGTGCGGAGCGTTTGATTCGCCCATCAGAGTCGAGTTGAAGAATTTTAGCCAGGATAGGCGTCGCTTCGGAGCACCCAGACTCATCCAAGGTAGCGACTAAATGACTTCGAAGCCGAAAGTTATCTTCGTCTGCTGCTTGATTCAAAACATCTAAAATCTGTTTTCTCTCGGGGACTCTCGCGGTTTTGAGAATCCTTCCCAGGGCCCGCACAGCCCCCCCTCGCAGATCCAAACTGAACTCGCGTCGGATGGCACGATCGATCAAGACCTGAAATGCCTGAGGCCTTTCTCCAACCCCGATTCCGGGAAGCTCCGCCAATCCACGGATGGCCCCTATGCCAATGACATCGCGATAGCTGCTTTTGCTGAGCTGGTTCAGAAGGAATTTTTCGATTGAGCTCACCTGAGCCTGATTATCCTCAGGGATTCCACCAGCAAGACTCCCTGTCGGTCTCAGCTGAGAACGCACCCAAGCATGAGTTGCCTCAGCTTCAACAAAGTAGCTTTCGTCTCGTTCGGCGACTTTCCTCAAGACCTCACTTGGAAGTGAATAGGTCCCAAGCGCTGCCACAATCGCCCGCCTCGCCTGAGGATGTTGAGCGTTCAGGGCTCGAATCAAGGCATCCCGTGCCGCATTCGTCCGAAGCTCTGCCAATGCCTGTGCCGCCTCGACCTGCACGCCCCAAAAAGAATCGGATGCAGCAGCCTGACCTAGCGCAGCAACAATCTCTGCATCGGCAACCTTCACAAGCTCCTGTGCCGCTTCGATCCTACCCATGCAATCGGGATCTTCCACCAATTGACAGAGCAGCATTTCCTTCGGCCGCGGGAACTTCATCGTCTTAGGAATCCAATGATCGGGATCTAGACGAACCCGAGTGGGCTTGGCCGAAGAGGAAATGAAAATTCTCTCTCTTGCCTCCCCGACCTGAACAGACTGACTCACCTTCGAACCATCTCTTAGAGTCATTTCGAGCAGAACGGGGAGATGGAAAAGAACGGTCGTGACCCCGTCTTGAGTCACAAAAGGGAGTCCCCCTGTTTGCTTCTGCTGAATGACCCATTCATTGAGTTTTTTCTCTTCATGCCACTGATAAGTCACTTCAAACTCCGGATGCCCAGCACTAAAAAGCCACTCATCTGCGAACTGACGGAGATTTCTACCCGTCGTTTCCTCAATCGAGCGAATGAGATCGAGAGTCTCGACGTTTTTTCCCCGATGTTGATTCAGGTAAGCTTGAATCGACTTCCAAAAGGGCACGTCCCCTAAAACATGACGGATCAGATTCAACACCAGTCCGCCCTTTTGATAAAGGTGGGTATCAAACAAATCAATAGGTTCAATATAAGTATTACAGACAATAGGTCGGCGGTACCTACCTTGATCATCTGCTAGGTATTCCTTTAGATCCTGATAAGAATAATACTTCGCTTCTTCAAATCCTCCTGGAAATCCCCCTACTGTATTTGTATTTTCCTCCACCCAGATTCGCTCCATAAAAGTAGCGAATCCTTCATTCAGCCATCCATGAGACCAATCTCTGCAAGTCACTAGGTCGCCAAACCATTGATGAGCGAGCTCGTGAGAAACAAGAGGGTCACTTGAAAAATCGAGGTGAGCCCTCGAATCGTGAAGCGTAAGGTCCGTCTGAGTTGTGGCCGAGGTATTCTCCATCCCTCCGAAGATAAAATCCTGTACAGCCACCTGACTGTATTTCTCAAAGGGGTAAGGCACTCCCGTCTTCTTCTCGAAGACTTCAATCATTTTGGGAGTATTCTGAAAGGCCCGCCGGCCATCTTCCTCACGGCCCAAAGGAACATAATACTGAATCGGCAACTCCCGCGGCGCTGGGCCCCGATCCGACCACTCGACCAATTCAGCGACCACAAGCGTAATTAAATAAGTCACATGGGGCATACCCAGGCGATAGTGATAACGGATTCCTTGTGGCACTTCTTCCTTGGACACTAGGGCGCCATTAGAAACGGCGACAAACCCGTGAGGCACCACTGCGATGACCTCTGAAGTGGACTTTTGACTTGGATAATCCAGGGTCGGAAACCAATACCGGCTGTCCTCATCCTGGCCCTGAGTCCAAACCTGATAGGGCTTAGCGGGATGTTCTACGTCCGGACCAGTGAAGTAGACTCCACGCTGAGGGGAAGCGACTTGATATTGAACTGAAACTTCGAGCAGGTCTCCAGGAGAGGGTATGAACCCCAAATGGATGTTCAAGCTGTGCCCGTAGATCGAGAATTCCACGGACTTCTTTTCAATAGTTACGGCTTCGATCTGAAGCCCAATCTGGTCGAGGCTCAACAGTTTTTGTTCAGGGGCGATCACACGAACTTTTTGGGTCACCACTCCGGACAAAGTCTTAGCGCGCGGATCGACCCTTAAATCCAATAGAATGTGCTCTAAGCGAAAGGGCCGATCGGGGGCGTAATGAGAAGTTGCCCCCGTGATCGCAAAAGGTCTTCGACCGTTTGAACTAGCTGTTATTCCCGATTGAATCCCACAAAATCGACAGACCATTTTCTCGCGCATAAATTCCGCCTTCAGCTCAGGTCACTAACACAAATGTCACCGGGTGGCAGGAACAAATTCTATGACAAAATTCAAAGTCGAAATTCGGATTTAATTTATTCCTGATAAAATTAATCAAACTAAAGTCTGACTTATTTTGTAGCGTATAAGTCCATGATTTTAATGAAAATATCCTCAAGTCGGCAATTTTTTCTCCGATGAGTCCATTGTAGGTTGAGCATGGAATGCAGGACCTACTTAAAATCAGGGAGGAAAATAGCGATAGAAACACAGGGAGAATAAAATGGGTTTGCGTATCAATACAAACATTCAAGCTTTAGCCGCCCAGAGATTTTTGGGCATTAATAGTGAGCGTCAGAAATCATCTTTGGATCATCTTTCTTCCGGTTCCAGAATCAACAAAGCGGGTGACGACGCTGCCGGCCTAGCGATCAGCGAGAAATTGAAAGCCGAAATCCGAAGTATGCGGCAATCTACCCGGAATGCGAATGACGGCATCAGCCTCATTCAGGTGGCAGAAGGGGGAATGAACGAAATCAGCAACATTCTCATTCGCCTTCGAGAACTTTCCATCCAAGCAGCTTCCGACACTGTGGGTGACCCCGAGCGCGGATTCATCGACAAAGAAGTTCAACAGCTCAAATCTGAAGTGGATCGAATTTCTGGAGTCACTGAGTACGACGGAACCAACCTTCTCAACGGTACGTCGCCAGCTCTCGAAATCCAGGTAGGAACTCATAACAACCCCCTTTTAGATCGATTTGTCTTTGACTCTCAAAGTTTAGGATCGAGTACAACTTCACTAGGCATAGGCGGGCTCTCCGCAACCAATAAGATGAGTGCACAAGAAAATTTAGGTGCCCTGGACCAAGCCATAGAACACGTGAGCGGTAATCGTGCGACCCTGGGAGCTCTCCAGAACAGAATGCAATCCACCATTGCTAACTTAAATATCTATCGAGAAAACTTAGAAGCCGCCAACAGCCGAATCCGAGATACCGATATGGCTGAAGAATCTAGCGAACTGGTGAAGAACAATATTCTGACTCAAACCACAGTTGCAGTCCTCGGGCAAGCCAACCAGTCCCCACAGCTAGCCCTCAAGCTGCTCCAATAGCACCTCAATCAGATTTTTACAGTCCTTTTTAGTGCCTGTTAGAGTGCCTATTAGAGTGCCATGATACGCAATCAGCGGGAACTTCATGAAAATGAGGTTCCCGCTTGTTTCATTCAGCTTCAGGGATTATAAGCAAGGGATGTTTAACGAACTCGAAGTAACCCATCGCCTGCCGATTAGCGATCCCCGATACTGTTATCCTCCTTCCAAAAACCCTTACTGGACGAAGTTGAATAGCCCCTCGCCTTTGAGTTTTGGGGTTTATTCAGACAATGAGACGGAAAATCACCGCGGAACCTGGCGATCCCAGTTCCAATCGCAGATGACAGATTCAGCACACTCCCCTGCAAGCCAAGAGCTTCATGTCGAAATCGGCTGCAACGGCGGTCATGTGATTCTCGAATGGGCCAAGAGATCCCCCGACAAGAACTTCATAGGAGTGGACTGGAAGTTTAAACCGATCTTTCGTGGTGCCGAGAAAGCCGCTGCGAAAGGTCTAAAAAACCTCATTTTTCTCAGGGCCCATGCCGAGCGGATCTCATTCATGTTAGGTGAAAACGAGGTCGACGGACTCTACTTATTCTTCCCAGACCCTTGGCCCAGAAAGTCTCAGTGGAAAAATCGCCTGATCCATGAAGCTAGGCTCAGGGAAATTGCAAAAATCATGAAGCCAAGTGGAATCTTTCATATCAAAACGGATCACCCCGGTTATTTTCAATGGATTCTAGAGGCCGTTTCAAATACCCAAGATGTTTGGGAAACGGTAGACCTCACTCTGAATCTCCACGAAGGAAACCCTGCGCCGGAAAAGCTCAAAATTCCAGAGGTCACGCTTTTTGAGTCCCTTTTTATTCGAGACCAAATTCCCATTCAGAGCTTAAAGCTTCGCCCGCGTAAAACTTGAATGACCCTATAGACCTAATACCCGTTTGAGGCATATCCGAACATCTGAATCCCCTGCAATCCTCCGTTGGCGTTGTAATTACAAGAATCGAGAGAGCCGTGCCCCTGGTAAGCACCATAATTGGGGGTATACAAACAAGTCTCAGAAGCTTCGCAAAGGCCGTTGTCATTGCCCCCTGTTCCTGGAAGTTCGACCGCGTTTTTTAAATACTGAATCCCATTGGCGCTGGTCAAGGATTGAGTGCCTTTCACTTCAATTGGGCATGTCGCATTCGCAACAAAAGTCGAGTTCGAACTAAGGCCGTCCCCGCTTTTATTCAGTAGGAGCGGGTCCGAAGCACTGAGCGCCCAATCCCAGATTTGGCAGGTCATCCCTTCCGTGCAACTTCCGGAATTAGCTCCAAAATAATTAGATGCAGGCCCCCCCCAAGCCCGAGTGGGGTTCGAAAAATTAAACCAATCTAAGATTGAAGAAAAAGAATAACTGCCATTAGAATTGGTAGTGTTCACAGAATCTTGCGAATTGACTAACCCTAAATAACTCGAGCCTAATGTGAGAGTAGAAGTATAAACAGGAACATTGACTTTTCCGCTGGGAGTACAGTTTTGGCCTGTAAGACCGGTCGCCAAATTGTACCCTGTCAAGTTCTGAAGGTCACAATTGTAAAGAGAACCATATACCAAAAAATTCCCCAAAAAAGGATTCCCTGACGAAGAAGCCGAGAGCCCATAAGACTGATCGGCGCTCACGGTCTGACTAAAAGTATTACTCCCTGCAGAAGAACCTAAATAAATTCCATAGATTGAATTGTTAGAAACAACAGACTGATGAAAAATATTGTTGTTTGCATTTGTGATCAGAAGCCCCGCCCCCTGTTCTGCAGCATTATTCCCTGCATTATTCGCTGAGACGGTGGTTTGAGTAAAATAATTATATGAAGGACTAGTCGAAAGACTAATCCCCGACGATCCATTATCAACCACAATACTCTTCACAAAAGAATTGTAGTTCGTCCCTGCGCCTTGAAGGGAAATGCCACTTCCCAAATTATTAGAAATCAAAGAATCATAAAAAGCATTGTAACTCGAGCCCGAAGCAAGGGAGATCCCTGAGCCGGATAAATTCATCGCCCTAACGGAGGAAAAATGATTGTATTTCGAACCGGACGTTAGATAAATCCCTCCAACCGAACCCCCATTCGCAGCATTAAAGTTTTGAATCTCTGAGAACGTCGTTTGAGTCATCTTCAGAATAGCCGTGGTGGAAGAAGCTGAGTAGCCATCAAAATTCCCTTCGAGCCACAGAAACTTAACTGGCCCATTGACACACAAAAGTGAATGATCAGTCCCGCAATTGGCAGATAACCCTGCCAAAGACTTCAACTTGGACCCCGGTAAACCGACCAGGCCCACTTGATCCGCTGTAATCAAGTAACCTTTTGAGGCCGAGCTCATGGCAGAAATCACGTAAATTTTTCCAGAAGTCGCTAATGGAGTCTGTGCCCCTGTGCTATCAGGAGCCAGGCCAACCAAGTTACTCCACCAAGCACCCCTAGGAGAAGAAACACTCATCCCGCTTTTCGTTAGCATCACTGAATTAGGGATCCAAGCAGGCGTCGAATTGATTAAATTTTGTAGCCCTTTGCCTGCAGAAAAATGATTCACAAAGGTGGGTATCTGGTTCATCAGGACACAATTCCAATTGAATACCCCAAGAGAATCCGATGCACTCAATCCGGTGCAGGAACTTTCGCCCAAGACTTGGACCATCCTCACTTGGCCCCCGTGCATACAGGGACTCTGAGGAGTCGGAGCTATGCCCGTTTCGTTACCCGAGCAGGACGTAGCGGGACTCGCGGTTTCAACATACTGATTCCAGTTGGGGGCGTTAGAGTATCGAGGGGCAACAGTGGGCACCGTGGCAGTCGTAGTCACAATGAAAGTGACCCCTGAAGTAGACCCTTGTGAGGAAGTCAAAAAGGCATTCATAGCCAGAGACTGAGTCCCACAGAAAGTACACGCTGACCCGATAGAACCCTTTAAAGAGGCCTTTCCGTCGGAGCCGGTCAGAAAAATCTGAGTACTTCCAGCCGAGGCAGACTGAAAGGTCACGGAAACATTGGCAACGGGAGTACCGCTAGAATCAGACACTAAAATCACAAGGGGATCCGTCAAGGCAGTCCCTGAAACTAAGGTTTGACGGTCTCCTGAGAACTTGGTGAGACTCAATGAACTAGAGCCATTTCCTGAGGCGACTGACGACACCCACTGAAAGGCCCCACCCTTCCCAAGACAACCGGTGAGGGCAACCCCAATAGGAATGACAGCAAAACCCAAATGAATATGAAAACGAGAAAAATTAACCCTACTCTTCGTAATACACTTCAAGTGATCCTTCTTTCGACCCCGATGATTCTGATTATAGAATAATAGAAAAAAAAAGGAAGGGTGTCAGGAAGCACTGTGTGTAGGACGCATGACTTCCGAATTAAATGCCCGTAAATGCGAGGGGTTGGTTGTGAGTTGCGTCCCCGTTGACTCACGGACCGGCTCGGTGAATATTAGAAAACGATTCCAAAATCTTATAGAACGGAAATACGCTGATGGGCTTTCTGAGAATACAAAATTTCTCCGAATGTCCAAGCTTACTCAAATGATCACTCTGAGAGAGCACATCTAAAACAGTACTTTGATCCTTCAGTGTTGACGCCATTTCGGCAAAAACGTCCCTCTTCGAAATCACGCCCACTAATCGGTTTAATTTTCCACCCTCACTCAGCGTCGTGACCGGAAGATGTCGAACATGATGTTTTTGCATCAGTTCACTCGCTCGACCTATTTCCTGAATATCGAGAGTGATCACTGGCTTAGACATGACTGTGCGGACAGATCGAGTCACATTAACTTTTTTACGAATCATTCCAAAATTAATTAAAACATCTCTTTCGGTAAAAATACCTATCAAATCACCTGGATCTCGATCGTTCACCACTAAAACAGATCTAGTCTTATACTGCGCCATCCGATCGATACACTGTGAAATCAATACGTCTGCTCGAACAATCAGCGCTGGGGAGGGGTGGAGCCGAATAGCCATTGTTTCTAGGGTAGCTGAAAACTAACCAATATACCACCCAGCGCGTTCCCTTAGATCTCATCAGTACGGGCTATATCTAAAATTGACAAAAACCTTCTGCCCCGATCGCACCTGAACGATTTTTTCTGAACCAGGAGCAGCCCCCACGGGTAACACTCGGACCTTGTATTCGCCAGGTCCAATCGGAATCCTTAAAATCTGTAAATCTCGCGGCAATAAGCTCCAGGATCGAACATCGGCTTGGTCGCTGACATACAAAATCAACTTTGCTAGCATCCCTGCGAGAGGGCTATTTGTACTTTTCTCAATTGCATAGCCTATCGACTCTTTGGCCACTAAACCTGCTAACTTTTTCGCAATCATGCCCGCGTATTTTTCATCTAGATTTTCTATCGCTGTAGCTTCGATATTCTCTAGCACAAAGGTAGACCCTATGATTTCTCCATTGACTTCGACTTGGGCAAATTCAACCGGATTAAACCGAGGATAAAATTTAGGTAACTCTGTAAATGCTGGATTGGGGCGTTTGATGGGTGAAATTCCATTTTCATAAAGGACGACGATTTCACCTTGAACCGACCGGGGCCTCATCGCTTTTGCTTGCTCATGATCCTGGATCGTTAAATGAAATTCGTGATCCCAACGTTCCATTTCATCAGGCATCCGAAGAAGCCAGGCACATCTCCATAGATCTCTGCCGAGACCCGGCGTTTGGGGTGCTAAATCTCTCACATTTTGATAGTCAACATAGGCATCATTTTCGTTATGATCTGCCTCATATAAAATTGCAGAAAGGTATCTCGCAAAAGCACTTTGCTTATATTTTCGCTTCCCATCATGAACCATGAGATGCAACTTATGGTTCACACGTCGCGCCTCAACCAAAGAGTCTTCGAAGTTCCCTAGCAGGGCATAATTCATTGAAAGGTAAGTGTTAATCAGAACATTCTCAAAATCCTCTCCCTTGTAATCTTTTACATTATCGCTGGTCAGCAGAGTCGCAGTTTCAACCGTCAGACTGGTGTAATCCTTGACTTCTGCCACTCGGTCCGCTCGCAAAAAATAACGATTACTCTCTTCATACTTGCCAGCAGAATGGAGGGACAACCCCACATCCAAAAGATAAAGAAGAAGATCTCGACCCTTCTCACCTTGTGAGGCGAGTCCTTTTTGAAGCTGGGCGGCCGCATCATCATAACGACCGCTCCTGAACAACTGGTCTGACTCATGGTCCGACATGCGGGCCGAGACACAACCGGTTGCGACCCAACAAAGTAATCCAAGAAAGGCAATCTTGAGATCTGAGTTCAAATTAGAGTCCAACACTCTGTTTCTTATATTTTTTACGCAATTCTCTTTCCTCAGTACAGTCAATAGTCGAGGCCTCTAGGTGAGTCAGATTCATGTTCAATTTATAATAAATGAACTTATCGTTCCCCACCTCTTGAATATTCGTCGATAAATTACCACTTAAAATATAATCAGCTCCAATTTGCTTTCCCCTGGTCTTAGCAGTAGATCCAGATACGGTGCCAGAAGCATTGTAATCATATTCATCGCTCAGCGTTCCTCGCTCTTCCTTATTCACAAACCTAACTTTTCCTGACTTAATCAGGGCAGTTCTAATTTTATCTGTCAGCGATAGAGTATCAATATGCTCTTGAGTTCGATTGGCCACCCGTTCCACAATGACTACCGGCGGCTTTTGGGCATTTGCGATATAAGCACAGGCCATCATCGACTTAATCACGGTATCCGCCATCTGCTGCATATCAGATTCATTGAATTTATCATCTAAAAGCTCGATACGGGTTGGGTCATCATACTCGCCTTTAGTGAAGGCTTTTGGACTACAGCCTCCTCCTATTAAAAGTAATAAATAAGAAAGACTTGCTGATAATAATAATAAGGTCCGCATAAGAGTTCTCTCCAGCCGTTTTTAAACCAGCTTATGTGAGATGCGATCTGCTT
>JANNCA010000123.1:0-7369 GCA_031386075.1 Oligoflexia bacterium | reverse complement strand
CAAAAAGTTACCAACATTCTTGGTGCCAAAATCAGAGGTGCCGAGAGACTTGATTCACACAGCTATTGTTCAGTCACTCTGACTCGCGTTTCGCGCTCAAAGTTCGCTTTTCTATCTCCTCTTTCAAAAATAGCCCTTTTATAGGCTACGGCAGCATGTCTTGTATCTGCAAGAATTTCCTCTATGGCCCGGAGTTCGTCTTCGAGCTCCCATTTTGCAAGAAGCATGACTGCCAGATCTTCATGGGCATCGGGTGCCTTCATACTGTCATGGACTTTTAGCTTATGACGTATGCCTAGAGAGCGTTGAATGAGTTCTAATTTTCGAGAACGGTCCATAGATCAACCTACTATTTCAGTGCTTGTCTTAAAACATAAGGGAGAATTCCCCCATGCTTGAAATACTCGAGCTCGTTTGGGGTATCAATTCGAGCTAAGGCTGTAAATGTTTTAGTGGCATTCTCGTCGGAATTTTCTTTGGCATTCTTTGGCTTGAAGGTGATCTGAATTTTTAACCCAGGGGAAAGTTTACCTAGGCCTTTGATTTCAAAGACTTCCTGTCCAGTGAGTCCAAGACTTTGTGCGGTTTCACCAGCCAAAAACTGCAGAGGAAGAACTCCCATTCCAACTAAATTTGAGCGATGGATACGCTCGAAGCTTTCGGCAATCACTGCCCTGATTCCTAATAGCTTGGGACCTTTTGCTGCCCAATCTCTAGACGATCCCGTTCCATACTCTTTCCCAGCGAGTACAATGAGAGGGATTCCTTTGGCCTGATATTTTACTGAGGCATCAAAGATGGTCATCTGCTTTCCGTCTGTGTTTTCATTCGGATTTCCATCCGCAAGGTACTGAGTCACGCCCCCTTCGACGCCAGGAACCATTAGGTTCTTCAATCTTACATTGGCAAAGGTTCCTCGGACCATGACTTCGTGGTTGCCGCGCCGGGCTCCGTAGGAGTTAAAGTCCTTTGAATTGATTCCTAATGAAATTAAGTATTGGCCAGCTGGGGAGGACTTGCCTATGGATCCTGCAGGAGAAATATGGTCCGTCGTCACAGAGTCTCCGAGTAAGGCGAGAACTCTAGCTCCTAGAATGTCTTGTACAGGAACCGGTTGTGCTGTAACTCCGTCGAGGAAGGGGGGTTCCTTAATATAGGATGAGCTTGGATCCCATTGGTAGAGTTCTCCGGTGGGGATATTTAATTTTTGCCATTCCTGATCGCCTGTGAACACGTCCGAGTAACTTTCACGATATTGACTTGAAGTGACGTATTTGAGCACGTATTGGGCAACTTGGTCAGAAGTTGGCCAGATCTCTTTCAGATAAACGGGGTGACCTTTTGAGTCTGTTCCTAGGGAATCTGTTTCAAGGTTGATTCCAATATGGCCTGCCAATGCATAAGCAACCACCAGGGGAGGTGAGGCGAGGTAGTTTGCCCGTACCTGTGTGTTCACTCGTCCTTCAAAATTTCGATTTCCGGAAAGCACGGAGACAACTGCCAGGTTGCGGTCTGTCACTGTCTTGGAAACGGTCTCGGGCAAGGGACCGCTGTTTCCAATGCAGGTCGTGCAACCATAACCCACGAGATGGAATTTGAGTTTTTCTAAATAAGGCATGAGACCGGACTCGGTGAGGTAGTCGGTGACGACTTTTGAACCTGGAGCTAGGCTAGTCTTGACCCAGGGTTTGGATTGAAGGCCTCGTTCAACTGCGTTTTTAGCTAAAAGTCCAGCAGCCATGAGTACGCTAGGATTCGAAGTGTTGGTACAGCTCGTGATTGCACCAATCACGATTGATCCATGTGTCAGCTGAGAGGAGTCTGGATTCGGAGCATGAGCCTCGACTCCGCTGCTTTTTTGCCAAGAATTCAGGAAAGTTTTGAAAGAGTTCGGTGCTTCATGAAGAGGGACTCGATCTTGAGGTCGAGCTGGCCCTGCTAGACAAGGGCCTACCTGACTTAAATCCAGATGAATTTGGTCAGAATAAGTAGGTTCTGGCTGTCCAGGAGTGTACCAGAGTCCTTGCTCTCGATAGTAAGCCTCGACTAGGGGGACAGTATCCCCACGACCAGTGAGTCGCAGATATTCCATGGTCACTGTATCTACAGGAAAAATTCCGATCGTAGCCCCATACTCGGGAGCCATATTGGCAATCGTTGCTCGATCAGCCAGACTCAAGTGACTCAGTCCTGGACCGTAGAATTCTACAAATTTTCCGACGACTCCTTTTTTTCGAAGCATCTGAGTGATCGTGAGTACGAGGTCGGTGGCAGTGGTACCTGCGGGGAGAATACCCGATAATTTGAATCCGACGACATGAGGGATGAGCATGGAGCAGGGTTGTCCAAGAAGTGCAGCCTCAGCCTCAATGCCGCCTACGCCCCAGCCGAGAACCCCTAAACCATTGATCATAGTCGTATGAGAATCAGTCCCGACGAGCGTATCCGGATAAACCCAGGTTTCTGGATTGGCACTCGGGTCTTGATCTGCGGCTAGGGTTGAAGTCATCGCTACTTGAGCTAGAAATTCTAAATTAACTTGATGGACAATGCCGGTATCGGGCGGAACTACGCGGAAGTTTCGAAATGCGTTTTGACCCCATTTCAGAAATTGATACCGCTCGGAATTTCTTTCGAACTCGAGCTGGGCATTTACTTTGAAGGCATCCGGAGTTCCGTATTGATCGACCTGAACCGAGTGGTCAATGACGAGATCTGCGGGTTGAAGCGGATTAATTCGATTGGGATTGCCTCCCAATCGTTTGAGGGCTCCTCGCATGGCGGCAAGATCTGCTACCGCAGGAACTCCAGTGAAGTCTTGGAGTAATACACGCGCCGGCATGAACTGAATTTCTGCATGGGGTGCTGCGTGAGGGTCCCACTGCAAAAGAGCCTCAATATCGTGCTTTTTGACGATTTCGCCGTCTTCGTATCGAAGTAAATTTTCTAAGAGAATTTTAAGTGAAAAAGGAAGTTTTCTCAGATCTCCGACTTTAGAGTTTAGAAGTGGTTTGAGGGAATGATAGTGATATTTTTTTCCATTCACTTCTAAGATTTTTTTTGTTTCAAAGCTGTTTTGAGTTTTCGTTTTCATCATTCACCTCGATAGTGAACGGTACTTTACTCTATTTTAGGGAGTTAGTACATTTTCATTTGAATTTCATGGGTACCCAAGGGAGTTGAGTGAGCCGAAGGACGACGCTGTACGTAGTTTCCGTCGGCATTCAATTCCCAGGCCTGTCTTTGGTCGTGAAGCATGACTTGAAGGAGGTCATAGATTCTGCTTTTTAGGAGGCGATCTTCAATGGGGACAATGGCTTCCACTCGAGCTGTAAGATTTCTAGACATCCAGTCGGCAGACCCAATCAAGTAGAGGCCATCTAAGGGAATTTGGGCGCCTTGCTGAAAGAAGAATATTCGGCTGTGTTCGAGGAACCTTCCAATAATCGAGGTCACGCGAATCTGTTCGCTTAAGCCTGGTACCTGAGGGCGTAGACAGCAGAATCCTCGAATAATGAGATCAATCTGTACCCCTGATTGAGAAGCCGCGTAGAGAGCTTCTATAATGTCTCGATCTTCAAGGCTGTTCATTTTGGCAATAATCTGAGCAGGGCGTCCTTCTCGAGCGAGTTTTGATTCGAAGGCAATGAGTTCTAAGAATCGGGTTTTCATTTGAAGGGGAGCTATGATCAGTTTTCGATAGTTTTGGCTCAAAGAGTGCCCGGTCAAAAAATGGAAAAGTTTAGAAATGTCGTCAGTAAATTGATTCTTAGCAGTGAAGAGTCCTAAGTCAGTATAGAGTTTTGCAGTATTCGAATGGTAGTTTCCGGTTCCGATATGAGCATAGCTTCTGACTTCCTCTGACTCTTGTCTGACGACTAAAATGACTTTACAATGAGTTTTGAGGCCTACGACTCCATAGACCACATGTACCCCAGCTTTCTCAAGGGAGCGAGCTACCTGGATATTTCTTTCTTCATCAAAACGAGCTTTGAGCTCGACTAAACACACGACTTGTTTTCCGGCTTCCGCTGCTTGAATCAAAAGTGGAATAAAGGGACTGTCTGCCCCTGTCCGGTATAAAGCCATTTTAATGGCTAGGACTTGGGGATCGTTTACTGCTGCGATCACAAAGGTTTCAACCGAATGTTGAAAACTCTCATAAGGATGATGGACAAGGATATCGTTATCTCTGATGGTGGAAAAAACTGATTTTTCTCCACTTTGGAACTCTTCACTTCGAAAGGCTTGAGGAATTACAGGAGTCCAAGGTTTGTATTTCAATGAAGGACGATTTAAACTAAAGAGCGAAGACATTGAGGAAAAGTCGATATCGAAGGAATTCTCGTAGATTTCATCTTCATTGAGCTCGAGTTCAAATTTGAGGAGTTCAACAAGGATACGGCTTGCTTCAGGACTATGTTCTAGTCGGACAACATCGGCAAAGCGCCTCTCTCGAAGCTCTTCTGTAATCATTTCTAATAAGTCTTCAGCATCCTCTTCGTCTCTCTCTAAATCTGCATTTCGGGTGACTCGAAATGAAAATGTGTCTCGTACTTCCATTCCTGGAAACAATGCATCCAGATGATGGGCCACTACTTGCTTTAAGCTAATCCATCGTTCCTCTTTTGGGTTCTGTTTGAGTTTTATAGAAATCCATTGAGGAAAGGTTGTGGGAAGCTTGATTCGGGCAAAAAGTGATTCTTCTTGGTAGGCTTCTTCGCTTTCGTGGTAGTCCCGAGGATGGCGCAGTAGCACTCCAAGCGAATTCGAAAGGTTGGAGATGAATGGAAATGGATGCCCAGGATCCACTGAAAGGGGGGTTAAAACGGGAAATAGGTGAGAGTGAAAATAGGCTGAAACCCACAACTTTTCCGCTGAATAAAGGTCGCTCCAGTTTAAGAGATAGAGTCCCTCTTGATTAAGTGAAGGGAGGATGTCGTTGTTCCAGCAGTCCGCTTGCTGTTTTAGAAGTGGAGTGAGGCTGTTTCTAATTTCCAGTAAAATTTCAACAGGATCAATATTTTTATTTAATCCAGAATAAATGCCTGCAATTTTTTGTCGTTTCAGACCTCCGACTCGTTTCATAAAGTATTCGTCGAGGTTAGTATTAAAAATTTGAAGAAAATTTACTCGCTCGAGAAGTGGCGTTCGTTTGTCGAGCGCCTCATTCAAGACTCTTTGATTGAATTTTATCCAGCTCATTTCCCGATCGATCCACACACCCTGGCTCATGGCGCGAAGCGTAATTCAGTATGAAAATAAACTCAAGACGCAATATGTTATCCCTTCAGGGCAACTCAATTAAGAGTGACCTTTGAAATACTTCTTCGAAGAGTGATTTCTTCTGTTCGAGACGTAAGAGTTCTAAGTCGACCGACGTTTTTGCATCGATTTTAATTGTTACTGCTTGATTCTTAATTCTAATTCGGAGTATTGATACGCGACCGGAGTTTCCCCTGTCTAGGGCGTCTGCAACTCGCAGGATGGCTAAAAGCCGAACAAAAGTATGGCTATGGTTTCTATTTTTTGTGAAGTCTAGGTCAATCTTCGTTAGGTTTCCTGTAGGGTGATGAAGGCAGAGTTGGGCAATAAATTCAGATTCCCATTTTTGCATGCCTAAAAAATCTGAATTCAAAACAATATAGTAGGAATGACGCTCGTGGTCGATTGGGCTAATGGATTTCCCAACGTCATGGAGAATGGCAGCAGCTAAAAGGTAAACTTTCCAGGAGCTATCGAGCCCATGAAGCTGTTGGGTTCTTTCAAAGATCACTCCAGCTAGTTTTTCTACATGGCGGGCATGGGATTCGTCATATCCGAGTTTTTTCCCCCGAAAATGAAAATCCTTACAATTTACCTTAGATTTTTTCGTGGATTTTTCTTTGGAAAGAGCTCGAATTTCTCGGTCCAAAATTCCATCTCTCAGTGCAAATTCGGTGGTGAGGACATCCTTTGCCCCTAGAGCAGTCATGCACTCTTCCAGAAGAAGGGCGCCCGCTAAAATAATATCCACTCGTTTTGCTTCCATTCCAGGGACGAGCAGGAGTTCGCTTGGGCTCATGTTTTTTATAGATTTAATGAGTCTACTCAAACTTCTTCGATTGATTTTTTCATTATGGGTCATTTTTTTCAAAATTCTATGAATGGCCCGGATGGTTCCACTCGACCCGATTAAATAGGGAACCTGAGGCCAATCTTCAGCAATCGATCGGGCTAGCAGAATTCCTTTGACATGACCCCTGAGGGCGAGGATTGGATTTGTTTGGCCTTTCTCTTTGGTGAGGGGAGGGCTCTTTTTTAAAAAAACCTGCTGGAGTCTTGCAGCACCTAGAGGAAAACTGGCCGAATGAAGAATCTTCTTCTTTAAGCAGATACTAATCTCAGTACTACCCCCGCCAATGTCTACCAAGCCCAAATGTCCCTTGAGTGTAGTGAGGTGAGAGAGTATGCCTGAAGCGATAAGTTGGGCTTCTTCTTCACCACTGATGACTCGAATTTCGATCGAAGTTTTTTTTCGAAGGAGGTGAAGTAAGGCGTCAGCATCCGAAGCTTCCCTGAGAGCGCTCGTTCCAAAAGCAATAATTTTTTCTGTTTGGAATATTTTTGCTGTTTGTCTAAAGCTGATAAAGGCTTGGAGAGTCCTTTGAATGGCCTCTGGGTCCAGTTTTTGGGAAAGGAATACACCCTGTCCGAGGCGAATCATGAGCTTTTCTCTATGGAGGAGACGGGTTTGTCCGTCTCCTGGTTCTATCTGATGGACATCGAAACGGACGGAGTTTGTGCCTAGGTCAATAATTCCGATACGCAGTGTAGGTTCCCTCCCTTGCATAGAAGGTTATCCTCGGTTTATCGTCAGATGTCTATGACAGTTCTAGAACTTTCCCTAGCCACCCAAAAGAGTGTCGTTGGATTAGGACTGCTGTGCAATATCCTTAGCTCTCTCGCTGAGTCCTTGCACAATCGAGTGAAAGTGATTGTGTTGCATAATTTTTTCACGTCCAAATCGCTGAATCAGTCCTTGTTGGATGAGAGGTACTTGAGTAGTCCCTCCGGTGCAGCAGATTAAATCAATATCTGCATATTTGAGTTGGGCTTTTTTAACTGTTTCGTCGAGGGCCCCTAAGATTCGATCGACTTTTTCGCCGATGTAGGAGTTAAACTCGGTCCGACTAATTTTTTCTTGGATATCGAGGCCAGGATAGTTGAGGTTAAAAGTGGTCGTCTCTTCTTGTGAGAGGGTTCTTTTCGTACGTTCAATTTCTTCAAAAACACTGAATCCCAGCTGCTCATGGATGAGTAAAAAGAGGTGATCGATTTTTTTCCGGTCGGTTTCGTTGAGGGACCATTTCCTTACATTTTGAAAAAA
>JANNCA010000103.1:0-9107 GCA_031386075.1 Oligoflexia bacterium | reverse complement strand
CGCCGGCACGGCGAATTGCTTCAACTCAAAGCCCTCGGACTTCACGATTTACCGGTCGTCGGTCTTGCCAAGCAGCACGAAGAAATCTTCGTTCCAGGTTGCCCAGGTATCACCTGATGGACTTCCAGCGCAGCCGAGGTTACCGTTAGGGCAGGGGGTTTCGCGGTAGAGGTAATCTCCAAGGTGAATGACTAAGTCGGGCTTCCATTCTGCTGCCTTCTCCGCAATCTGACGGAAAGGCCAGGCATCCAGGGAGTTACAGTTCTGAATTTGTGTATTTCCGTTTGCTGACTTGATTCTGCATCCTGTGTCTCCGAGAATGAGAATTCTCTGGGGGTCGCCTTTTGGGAGAATCAGGTCTTGCTCTCCAATGGATGCTATTTGGGTTTCTGGTGGAATGAGTGCTTCGCAGGCAAGGACTGGAAATTTCAAGGCCTCTGAAGAAGCCCGAACATTCATTTGGATCCGCTTCGAGTCGAGTTGAAGGATCGGGCAGGTTTCTTGATTTGAGATGGCTCTAGCTATTCTTATTGAGTCTGGGCCTAGCTCTACCCATGCAATTGGGGGTTGGTTTCTTTGTAAGTGGCTCGAGAAGGGGCTGTCTGGACTGAATCCTAGGCCGATGGCAGAAAATAGGGTCAGCCGGAGAAGGGTTGTTGTTGTGATTTTTCTCATGGGAGATTCCTCTAGCATAAGTAAAAAATATGTCATAGAAAATAGACAAGACACATGAGCGAACTGTTGACAGCTGTACAAAATTCAGACAAAAACAGAAAATTCTTTAATTAGAATTCACTAAAATTATTAACAATATCAATATAATAAATTAAATGATTATATCAAATTTAGCCATTTTTAATGGCATATGAGTTGCTTTGTTGTTCGTGGACGTTTTTTACAATAAGTATTTTTGATTTTTAAAAGTAGGTTTTATGTTGATAATTTCTAGATTTATTAAAGATATTTTTTTCGGTCTGGTAGGAGCTAGTTTGATTTTTGTTGTTTCTGGTTGTGGCAGTTCTGTTTCCGAAATTGCCGCTCCTGTAGTTGTTCCATTGAGCATGAATGACGGATTGGCGTTAGATAGTTATGCTCAATGGACTATTATGAAGACTTCATGTAATGGAATTGTAGAGGATCAGTCTCTTTATTCAGGAGCAAACAAAGTTTATTTTATGATGTCTGGAGGTACAGCTCCCCTTACGGTACAGAGAGATCCATCGCAGGCCAATTGTATGGCTTCGGCTACCTTAACTGCAACCTATCCAGCTTCTAATCAAGTCACCTTGAGGGTTACGAGCTCATTTGTGAATACACCTGCAAATTGTACTTTTCTGACTAACTACACTCAGGCAAATTTCATCAAGGACTTTTTAGGCACTCCCATTAATCCTAATGGGACGACTTATACAATAAGCAGTAGTGACGCATTAGGTAATCCTCAGGTGGGCTACACTGCAGCGATTCCGAGTAGCTCAATCACTTTAACTTCGATCAATACCATGAGTTGTAAGGCGGGTGGATCAGGATATCATACCGTTGTTTTAATTCACTAAATTTGAACGGCAGCTTTGCATAACAAGTCCAAAAAAATTCAAAAGCAATTCAAACACTGAATTTTAACATCTTTCGGCAGAATTCCCCACCCAAAGGACATTCAGGCTTGGCTGGGGTTGCCCCCATGAGCAGTCCTAAGAAGTCTAGAATACAGTACGATCTTGAATATAAACGTCGAATCGTCCAGGAGTATCTTCGGAGCTAGATCACGACAAATGACCTGGCCAAACGCAGGAGCTGGAGACGAACTAAAAACACAGAATCTCATTCACTTTAGGTTAATCGTTCCTTTACCCTTCAGGACCACTTTAACTCACCCATGTCGGGGATTCGACATAATTTCTATGGTAGAGCTGAGTTCGCCTTAGATTGAAGCCCCCCTCTGTGCGCATAAAAATACTCTCGAAAAAGTCGTGCTATCTTCGTTTAAGGATGTTTTTTTTGAATTTCTTAACGTAATCGTAATCTTATTGAATAGACTTGGAATCAATAGCGCAAACAGAAGCACTCCGCCGTCTCAGGATCCAAACAGGCCAAGAAAAGTTTCAAAAGCCAAGGGAAAGAAGAAAAAGCCAGTAGACCGGGAGTGTTCGAGGAATTTAAAGTCACGGGCTCAATCAAAGTCGATAAATTTTATGGAGTGACTTCGAAAATTTGAAATAGAATCGCTGATATTTTTAGAGGACAGCGAAGTCACCTTTGCTAATAATCAAGTTAAAAACGCCATAATAATGACTAAAGTTCAACAAAAAATTCTGGATATTTTATTTCAATAAATGGTGTAAAAATATTCTGTAGAATTAGGAGCCAATAATCTCAAGATTACCTTTTTGGTTAAGGCGTTTAAGAAAATGCCTTTTATGAGCTAAAGAATTGGATCCCGCGCACGGAAACTTTTTCTTGAACGCTATATCTCTAGCAACAGACCGAGTTTACACCGTTTCAAGAATAAAAATCATGCAATTGAGAGGAGACGAGACTGCACTCCTCAGAGAACCCAAACAAAAAAGCCCCCGAACTTTCGTTCAGAGGCTTTTTTGTTTGGTGCACTCGGAGAGAATCGAACTCCCGACCCTCTGGTTCGAAGCCAGATGCTCTATCCAACTGAGCTACGAGTGCATGCATTACTCTCTAGCATTAAGTGCGCTTCATCTCAATAGGAACGCAATTATAACATCGTTTTGACTGAAAATGGTGGGGATGCTCAACCTGAATCGTTGTATGAACGATTTTAAAGTGATCTTCTAAGATTCGATTGGCGAGATTCAGAACTCTTTCGCTTTGTTCTGAGATCAGATGAACACTCAAAGCTAGTTTTCCACTGGATACGGCCCAGATATGAAGATCGTGGACTTCTTGGACTTCATGAATCTCCAAGAGCATTCCTTTGACCTCGACTGGATTGACGTGATTTGGGGTAGATTCCATCAAGACACCCACGGATTCCTTGACGAGGCTCCATGAACTGACGAGCATGAGTCCAGAAAAGAGGATGGTAACGATGGGGTCAATCGGGCGCCAGTGAGTCAGCCATAAGACTCCTCCGGCAATGATAGCTGCCACGCTACCCAGTGAATCTGTTAGGACATGAAGATAAGCAGCCCTGACGTTGATGTTTTCATTTTTTGCTGCTTGTAGAAATTTCATGCTGAGGAGATTTGCCATGAGTCCTATCGTGGCGACTACAAAAACGAGGGGTCCTTTGACCTCGGGTGGATTTTGTATGCGTAGGATGGATTCGTAAATGAGGACTCCGGAGATCATCCAGATGAGGAGCCCGCTCAGGAGAGCGCCCAAAATTTCTGCCCGATGGTAGCCAAAGCTCATGGTCAAAGTAGTGGGCCGACGAGCAAGCCAGATCGTAAATAGATTCAAGAGCATGGCTCCAATGTCGGTGAGCATATGAGCGGCATCGGATACCAGGGCTAAGCTATTGGAGATCCATCCGCCCGCGAACTCAATAATCATAAAAACAAACGTGACTCCAATGGCTTTTGCGATCACTTGGGGGGCCTGTCCTTCAAAGTGGCTGTGAATCGGGTTGTGCTCGTGATGATGGTGTGGGTGGGTCGAGTGATCACTCATGCTTTGGTTTTCGCATTTCTCTGATTTGAGAAAGCAGCATTACGGTTTCAAAGCAAGCAGTTGCAGCTTCTCTTCCTTTGTTGTGTGGGTCGCATTGACTTCTGAGGGTCGCTTGTTCATCCGTGTACGTCGTAAGAATGCCGAAACTCAGCGGAATTTCCGTAGTCAACATGCTTTGCATGAGTCCTAGAGAGGATCCTAAGCTAATGAATTCGAAATGTGCAGTATCGCCCTTGATTACGCAACCCAAGCAGATGATCCCAGAGTACTTGCCTGTTTTTGCAAGTTGCTGGGCAATGAGAGGGATTTCGAAAGCCCCAGGGGCGTGAAATATATCCAGCTGGCTTAATGTGATTCCCTTTTCTTTTAAGTAGTCTTGGGCGCCGCGGAGGAGTCCTGAGGTGATTTCTTCATTAAATCGGCTTACCACACAGGCAAAGTTTAGCATACGAATTGGCCGTCCTTTAAGTCCAATGTATGCCCCATTTTGTCCCGTTTGGTTTTTAAATAAAATTCATTATGAATATTTGCGGGGACTTCGATGGGGATCTGTTCGACAACTGAAAGTCCGTAGCCCTCGAGCCCAATGACTTTTTTAGGATTATTCGTTAGAACTCGAAGTTGTGTTGCTCCCAGGTATTTTAAGATCTGTGCACCCAAACCATAGTGCCTCAGGTCAGCCTGGAAGCCCAAGTGGCGATTGGCTTCCACCGTGTCCATTCCATCATCTTGGAGCGCATAAGCACGAATCTTGTTTGCCAGGCCAATACCGCGGCCCTCATGCTGTCGCATATAAACGAGGATGCCACTTTCGCTTTGACCAATTTGCTTGATGGACGCCTGGAGTTGTGCGCCACAATCACAGCGAAGTGAACCTAATGCGTCCCCGGTGAGGCATTCCGAATGGACTCGAACCAAGACTGGATTTTTGATGGGACCCCGGACGAGCGCGAGGTGCTCGGTACCATCGAGTAGGCTTCGAAAAGCATGGAGTTCAAACGGAATATCTGAAAACTGGGAGGGTAACTTAGCTGAGGCTGCCTTTTCGATCAGACATTCCTTTTCCATACGCCGGGCGATGACGTCCTTAATGCTGACTATCAGGAGTTGGTGTTTTTCAGCAAATTTCTTTAAATCCTCAAGCCGGGCCATGGTTCCGTCTTCTTTCATGACTTCGCAAATGACGGCTGAGGGATTGAGTCCCGCCATTTTCATGAGGTCTACCGAACCTTCCGTATGTCCTGCACGCACGAGGACTCCACCTTCCTGGGCTCGGAGGGGGAAAATATGACCTGGAGAAATGATGTCAGTGGCACTCTTTTGCGCATCCACAGCCACTCGAATCGTATGGGCCCGGTCATAAGCTGAGATCCCTGTGCTCACACCTTCTTTTGCCTCGATAGAGACCGTAAAGGCCGTTTGTTTGGACGAGCGATTATGGGGGGTCATCATCGAGAGTTGAAGCTCATCGACCCGTTTAGACTCAAGGGAAAGGCAAATGAGTCCCCGGGCATGGGTTGCCATAAAGTTAATCGCCTCAGGGGTGACCCACTCTGCAGGAAGAACGAGATCTCCTTCATTTTCACGATCTTCGTCGTCTACGAGGATTATCATTTTTCCATTTTTTAAATGCTCGAGGGCCTGATTGATCAATGCCATAAGGATCTCCGATTCCCTACCATTTACCACAAATCTACTTTTGAGGCTTCATATTCTAGAAAGTCAAGGGGATCGGCTACTTGCTCTTTTCAGGCGGTCTGCAATGCCATACCCAAGGCCATGGGTGCTTAAACAAGGTTCACTGAGAATCAATGATATTTCTTGGGTGTCGAGGAGGCGCATTTTCATAAATAGATTTCTGGCAGCTTCCTCTAAATCTCCTGTTGGGCTCAGGATGGCGGTATTTTCAAAATGAATGGGATGGCCTAGGAGCTGGGAAAGTCGTTGGGTCATCGGTTGCGGGTCTCCATTCATGAGGAGGAGTCCAATCGGGAGAGAATGGGGAGTTTTAGTGAGAAATTGAGAGATTTTAGAAACATCTTCAGCGTGAAGTTCACCCACTGCTTTGGGCAGGAGGTAGAGAGGTTTCTTGGGAGCATAGTGGGATTCAAGCATCCCTGGGCTTGCCATCCGATCGAATTGGTCCTCTAAGCAAGGAGTTAGGAGTGAAAGCTGAAGGGCTTCTTCCAGAGCTGCTTGGGGTGTTCCACCTTGTCTAAGAATCCAAATAGAACCTTGAGGGTCAAAGCGGATGACAGTCGATTCGATCCCGATTTGAGAGGGTCCTCCATCCAAGATCCAATTCATCCGATCCCCGAGTTCTTCCAGGACTGCTTCGGGGGTGGTCGGGCTAATTCTTCCAAAACGATTGGCAGAAGGAGCTGCTAAAGGGGTCTGTGCAGCTGCAATGAGGGCTTGGGCGACTGGGTGGCGTGGCATTCGAATTGCGATCGAGGGCAGTCCACTGGTCACCAGGTCGGGTATTTCAGAGTGTTTTGGGAGGATGAGGGTGAGAGGACCTGGCCAGAATTTTTGGATGAGTTGGTCGGCCCGTTTTCGGACAATTGGGCTGATTTGTGAAGAGTCGATGAGCCCAAGTGCCTCTAAGTTTGAGAGACTTCCAGCTTGCAGCCCAACGTGGACGATGAGGGGGTCAAATGACGGCCTTTCCTTGGTCTTAAAGATGCGGGCGACGGCAATCGCGTTCCGGCAGTCGCCTGCCAAGCCGTAGACGGTTTCGGTGGGCATACCCACCACTTCTCCTTGTTGGATGGCCTGAGCCGCTTGGAGGATGTTTTCAGGGGTGGGGGATAGAATTTTTGCCCTGCAGGGCAGGGCTCCAATTTGATTTGGCATAGGTCTCCAGGATTTTCCAGACTTCTTCCATTTTCATTCCCCGGGACCCCTTGATGAGAATCGTATCTCCAGGTTTTGCACTTTGTGTGAGGGTGTTGGCAAGCTCTGTTTGTGAATTGAAGTGAACATGAAAGAAGGGCGAGCCTCTTTTTTCAAGTTCATCGTTGAGATAGGTCATGGCTGAGCCAAATAAGAGGAGATTGTCTATTTTGAGTTCTAGGACTTTATTTGCAAGTGCACGATGGAGTTGTTCTTCATCATCTCCCATCTCGAGCATATCGCCCAAGCAGGCCCAAGTTTGATTTTTCGGTGATTCAGCCGAGATTTGCGAGAGAAGTTCTAGTCCTGCCTCAACTGAAGCGGGTTGAGCATTGTAATAGTCGCAGATGACCTGAGTTGCACCGGGAATCGAGCGAATTTCCGATCGTCCTTCGGCTCCTTTGAAGAATTCAAGTCCAACTTGAATTTCAGAAGCGGTGAGTCCGAGTCCTGCCGCAATCGCAATAGCTCCTAATAAGTTAGTGGCGTTGTGGAGTCCGAGCAAAGGAAGGGAAACCGTGGTGGGTTCTAGGTCGAGTCCCTGAAAACTGAGTTGCCGGCCGTCCTTGCTGAGTGATCCTGAAATCATATTTAAAGAGGATTTTGCACCTTTGAGTGAAAACGGTATTTTTCGGCCTTCTCGCTGGGTGTTGAGATGGGGTCGAATCCATGGATCGTCCAGGTTAATGGCGATGATGCCCCCTGTATGAGCAATAGCTGTCAGAGCGATTCCTTCTTCTCGAGCAATAGTAGGAATATCTCGTAGACCCAGCAAGTGCTCTGGCCCGATGGCAGTAATGATCGAAGCGGTTCCACAGATGACTGCCATATGCTGTTGCATCGTACCTATTTCATCGATTCCCACTTCAATGACGGCGGCTTCGTGTTCAGATCGTAGGTCAAGTAAAGTCATCGGAATTCCCACGAAGCCATTTTGACTTCCCTGAGTCTTCAAGACCTGAGGCCATTTTCCCTGTAAAATCGCCGCCAAAAGTTCCTTTGTCGTGGTTTTTCCAACGCTGCCCGCTACAACTACAATGGGGATAGAAAATTCCTTCCGCCAAGCAGAGGCAATTCGCCGATAGGCGGTGAGAGAGTCCTCTACGGCGAATATACAAATGTCCTTATAAGTTCTGAGAAGTTGGCCTCGGTTGCAGAGAATTCCTCTGGCACCCTGGGTTATGGCGTCTTCGATAAACTCATGGCCGTCAAGGTTGTCCCCTTTGAGGGCAACAAAGAGACACCCAGGAATCACCTTACGGCTGTCTGTCGTGACCAGGCTAAAGGGGGTTTGAGGTTTGGGCAGGAAGGCTATTTTGAGATGGAGAGTTCGAGTGATAAAGTCCGGGGTAAGTGAGGATTTGTATGAGGTTGGAATCATTCACTATAAAATTAACAGGATCTACAGATTACTCAAGTTCTTTACGTGAGTTCTGGTACGGGTACAATTGACTCCGGGAACGGGGATCTTAAGTCGTAACAGGACTTGTTCCAGAACTTTCCTCCTACTGACCCGATCCAGAAAAGCCGAGAGACAGAGGTGGAATTTCAGCTGAAAAAGGCTGCCTGAGTTCTGCCAGTTTGACTAAATCTGGGTAATAGATTTGGTTCATCATGATTTTTTCTGCGATTCGCCCGAAGAGTCGAGATCTCCAGTGATGAGTATGGGCGAATGCACTCGCAATAATTTGGCTTTGTTTCCCCTGAGCAATTGAGGAAGGCTTTACTTCTATTTCCCACTCAAGAAGATCGAAGAGGCGGGTGAGTCTACCAGACGAGTCTTCTAGAAGAGTGAGTTTGAAGGCTCCAGGAGTGTCGTGCCGGTCTACTTGAAATATTAAATAAAATGGCTTTTTGAGTCCTTTGTGAGCGTCAATCTCGAGTTTTAATCGGGATCCTTTTTTAAATTCCCCTTCAGATCCTAGTTCAATTCTAGAGACTTTATCTAGCGAATGAAACCACTGGGGCCAGCGGGTCGTGGATGAAAGATTTCTTTCCAGTTGATCAACCTGAAGTGGAGAGGGAATGATGCGTTTGAAGTGGAGGTCATAGTCAGGCCCTTCAGATAAACAAAAAAGACCAATGCTGAGCGCAATCAAAAGAGATAGGGCAAAGTATTTTTTCATTTAAGCGGGCCTCTTGGAGTTGTTTAGGTTCAAATCTATATCATAACTGTCATCTCTTGTGGGTTCAGTGTGTTTTTTTAGTGAGTAATGAGATGAGTTTCGAGTAAAAGTGACAGGATGATCCTAGTTGAATCTCTTCTTCCTCAAATCATCCAAATGACTCCGCGATGGTGGGTTGTTTCAAAGCCTGCAGGTTGGCTCACGATTCCAGGAAGGGAAAGTCCCCATTCAACTACACAAAAAATTCCAGTTCTTTCAGAATGGGCAAAAGAGGCACTTCCCCCGATTTGGGTGGTTCATCGGCTTGATTTGGAGACAAGTGGAGTAGTCTTATTCGCTCGGACTGCTGAAGATCATCGGCAGGCAAGTGTTTGGTTTCAGAAAAGGCAGATGAAGAAAGTTTATCATTGGCTGCCAAGATCGTTGATGTTACCAACCCCGACC